>CANRNA010000001.1 GCA_947631805.1 uncultured Oscillospiraceae bacterium
TTGATGCCGATGGGGCCGGGGGTGGACTCGCTGACGGCCAGCATATCCGCCACCTGGGAGGCGGTGAACCAGCCGGTGCGGGCTCCCATGTCGTAGAGGAAGGGCAGCGTCGCCAGCCCGCCGCCCACGGCGAACAGGCCGGTCTTGAAAAATTCCCAAAACAGGAGCAGGTAGATCATTTCTTACCGGCCTCCTTTCCCACGCGCACGGCGATGCCCACCGCCGCCGCCGCCAGCACGAATATCACCGGGGACAGGTCCAGGAAAAAGGCCAGCAGGGCCACGGCCGCGAACAGAACGGCGGTGAGCTTATCCACCACCGAGCTCTTGAGCAGCTTTATCACCGCGTTGATGATGAGCACGGTCACCACCACCCGGATACCGGCGAAGGCGTTGCGCACCACGGCGTATTCGGCGAAGTTCCGCAGCAGGGCGGCGATGATGCCGATGACGATGAAGCTGGGGGCCACCAGCCCGTAGGTGGCCACCAGGGCGCCGGGGACGCCCCTTTGCTTGAAGCCGATGAAGGTGGCGGTGTTCACGGCGATGATGCCGGGGGTGCACTGGCCGATGGCGTAATAGTCCGTCAGCTCCTGGTCGGTGCACCAGCCCTTGCCCTCCACCACCTCCCGCTGGAGGATGGGCAGCATGGCGTAGCCGCCGCCGAAGGTGATGGCGCCCATGCGGAAGAAGGTGATGAAAAGCTCCCAGTATATTTTCATGGGGACACCTCCAAAGGCTTGCACACGTCGCACCAACCGGCGGGCTTTGCCAGGGCCTCCAGCTCGGCGGGGGACAGGGCGATGCCGCTGTGGGCGCTCCCGGCGGCGGGATAGACCGTGTCATGGTCCCGCAGGCTCACGTCCAGCCACACCTGGGCCTCCGGGGGGACCAGGAAGGGGCAGACGCCCCCGGCGGCGTTGCCGGTGAGCCGCTCGGTGTCCTCAGGGGACAGCATCCGGGCCTTGACGCCGAACTGGTCCTTGAACTTCCGGTTGTCGATGCGCCGCTGTCCGGCGGCCACCACCAGCACGGCCCCGTCGCCCAGATAAAACGACAGGGTCTTGGCGATCTGGTCAGGGCTCACGCCCAGCTGTCCGGCGGCCAGCTCCACCGTGGCGGTGGAGGCCTCAAATTCATACAGCCGGTCCAAAAGCCCGTTTTCGGCCAGGAGCGCCTTCACTTTTTCAATGGTCATGGGGATTCTCCTTGCAAAAAACGATATATCTGGTAGAATAATACCATGGATCGGACAAAAAGAAAAGTGGCTGTAATAGGCGCGTTGAATGTGGATATAGGCGGCCGGGCGGACATGCCCCTGGTCCCGGGGGACTCCATCCCCGGCCAGGTGCGCATGACCCTGGGGGGCGTGGGCTGGAATATCGCGCGGGACTGCGCCCTGCTGGGGGCGGAGACGGCGTTTTTCTCCCTGCTGGGCCGGGACGGCCAGGAGCCAGCCATCCGGGAGCAGGCCGCCCGCTTCGGCGTGGACATCGGCCCCTGCCGGTGGACGGACGGGCCCAATAACCGCTACCTATATATTTGCGACCAAAAGGGGGACGTGGCCGCCGCCGTGAACGACATGGGCCTGTGCGCTCGGATGGACGAGGCCCTTGTGGGCCGGTGGACGGAGGTCCTGAACGGCTTCGGGGCGGTGGCGGTGGACGCGAACCTCCCCGCCGGGACCCTTGCCTTTCTGGCCAAGGAGGTGGGGGCGCCGCTGGCGGCGGACTGCGTGTCCGCGGCCAAGTGCCGTCGGCTGGAGCCCATTTTGCCCCGGCTGCACACCTTGAAGGCCAACCGGCTGGAGGCCCAGACCCTGACGGGCCGCTCCCGCCCGGAGGACTGCGCCTGGGCCCTGGCCGACGCCGGGGTGCGCCGGGTGGTCATATCCCTGGGCCCGGAGGGGATGCTGTGTGTGGAGAACGGGGCGCTTTTGCGTCAGGAGGCCGTGCCCGTGACCGTGACGGACGCCACCGGGGCGGGAGACGCCCTGACGGCGGCCCTGACCGTGGGGCTGGCCGCAGGGATGGACATGGCGGCGTGCGCCGCGCTGGGCGCGGCCGCCGCCGGGACGACGCTGACGAGCCCCGACTCCGTGGCCCCCGGCCTGGCCGCGCTGGCGATATGAGAGGAAGAAAATAATAAACGAAAAGGAAAGACCTGCGGCAAAGCTGCCGCAGGCCTTTTTACAGATTTTGCTAATTTCCTATCCATGCGCCTGAGGCGTCAAACCAGCAATACTCACCGTCGATAATGGCGGCACCGTCAGCTATCATTATGCCGTCTTCTTTCAGCCAGTATGTTTTGCCGCCATCCTCAAGCCAGCTGTGAGTGAGCATAGTGCCGTTTGCGTCGAGATAGTACCAATCGCCGTTCATCAGAGCCCAATGGCCGCCTGTCGGGTCTAAAGGTGCAGGGTCTGGAATCTCTGGGGCCTCTCCCAGGGATTCAAAAGTAGCACCGAACTCCGTCGCAAGTGCCTCTGCGGTGGAGCCTGCGTAGCCATAGATGATTTCTGTTGAGTTGCCCGTACCACCCATTTCATCAAATCGCTCAAACCTGGCTCCGAAATGACAGTGGGGGTTTAGTATTGTGATGCTATTCATCCATAAGCCATAATTAAAGGACTCTTCTCCGACGAATACCACACTGACAGGGATAGTGACATCTTCTATCGGGCAGTACTTGTATGCTGCGTCTCCGATAGCTGTCAGTTTTTCGGGCAATTCAATATGGGCCAGTATAGAACAAAGCTGGAATGCGCTTTCACCAATAGAGCGCAGGCTATCGGGGTAGGTAATACTTTCCAGATTTTCGCAGCCAAAAAATGCCTGTTTGCCGATAATTTCCAGACTTTCTGGCAGTTCGACACTTTTCAGCTTTTTGCATTGCTTAAATGCGGCGGTCCCAATTTTCTTAACGCCGTCGGGGACAGAATAGGATGTATCCTCCCTTCCTGTGGGATAGGCATATAGAATTGACATGTCGGCGCTGAATAGCACACCATCCACAGAAACAAACTCGCTGTTGCCATCCTCCACGTAAATATTTTTAAGAGATGACAGGTGTAGCATATCGGTGATCGTCGTTGCTGTGGCGGAGACCGTATAGGAACCATCTGGCCCTACACTGCCCGCGAGAGCGGGAATACAGAGTGTCAGGGATAAAGATACCACAAGGAGTAAACAAACTACGGCTTTTTTCATGATTAGTGGTCTTCCTTTCTTCTTTAAGTAGTGAGAAAGTGCTGGAAATGTAAAGACATTATAACGTAAAATCGTTATAATGTCAAACAAAAATAAGACGTAAATACAACTCTAACGG
This sequence comes from uncultured Oscillospiraceae bacterium, assembly GCA_947631805.1. Classification (GTDB taxonomy): domain Bacteria; phylum Bacillota; class Clostridia; order Oscillospirales; family Oscillospiraceae; genus CAJOIG01. The sequence continues at coordinate 3,327 of CANRNA010000001.1, forward strand.
GAATTCGTCATTCCGGGTAGAATAAATAAATAGGAATGGGGGTGCCGTTATGAGCGAGCCTGATGTAATTGGCCGGATCAAAGAACTGTGCGCGCAGCGATCATGGACGAACTATCGTCTTGCCAAAGAAAGCGGCATTACCTATTCTACGTTAAATACACTTTTACGAAAACCAGCATATTTCCCGTCCATACCCACTCTGTGCCGTATCTGCGATGGTCTGGGGATTACCTTGGAGCAGTTTTTTGCTGAAGAAACGCCATATACGGTAACACCTGAGCAAAAAAATCACTTGATTCGCTGGAATCAGCTGACAGATAGCGATAAAGCCCTGGCAGAGGCGTATATCGACGCTTTATTGGACAAACGGAGAGAGGATAATAAGCAATAGGGCTATATTGTGATGCGTCAAAGATGTATCAAGCAGCGAAGACAGCAACCTGGCTATCGCTATCCTCGTTGTTTGGCAAGTATAAAAAACAAAGACCTGCGGTCAACGCAGGTCTCTGTTTTTATAAAAGCCACACCCCTGTGCGCTTGGAGATGGAAAGGAGTTTCCTGTATGAGAAAGCATCAAGAGGAGAAAGGGGAGTACACAATTTGGCCCATTACAGGGGCGTGGCCGGCGGCTTTTTCGAGGGGGCAAGGAGGAACTTGGACCCCTGTGTACATATAACCATATTTTTTCCAGTTCGTCAAGGGGATTTTGCAAATTTTTGGAAATTTATTTTTTCACAAAGTGTGTGAGTATCGTTTTCTCCATCTCCGTAGGGTCGCCGGACGCCACGGCCCCCGCCGCGTCGGCGTGGCCGCCGCCTCCGAGGGCCCGCAGGATCTCTCCGGCGTGGACGGAGCCGTCGGTGCGGAGGGATACTTTCCACCGCCCGTCCGGAAGCTCCCGGAACAGCACCCCGGCCCGGACCCCCTCCGGGACCATGGTGATCATGGACAGCTTGTCCATGTCGGTCTCTTCGGCCCCGAAGGCCCTTATCAAAGAGGCGGGCAGGAGCATGACGCACACGTCCGGCTGGGGGAAGCGCATGGCGCCAAACAGCGCCGATTCCAGACGCAGCCTGGCGGCGCTCTTGGCCTCCAGCAGGCGGCGCGTCAGCTCCGACGGGTCATAGCCCCACTCCCGGAGCGCCGCGGCGATGGTCATGGTCCTGGCGGTGGTGCCGGGGGTGCGGAAGCCGTTGGTGTCTGTGGCGATGGCGGTGTAGACCGCCTCGGCGATGGAGGTGGAGAGGGGGACGTCCAGTGCTTGCAGCAACAGATAGACCAGCTCCCCGGTGGCGGCGCTGTCCGCGTCCAGGAAGGTATAGCGGGCATAGCCGCTGTTGGTGCCGTGGTGGTCGATGGCCAGATCGGTCTGCCTGGCCAAATGCTCCCCGCCGGGGGGAAACTGGCCGGAGCCAGGGATGTCCACGGCCACGGTGAAGCCGGGGACGAAATTCTCCGGGGCGAAATAGGGGACCATATAGGGCTCGTACCGCTTGGGGGGCGGGTTGGGGACCAAATAAGCCCGCTTGCCCAATGCGCGCATGCCCAGGCACAGGGCGCAGCCGCTCCCGGCGGTGTCCCCGTCCGGGCGGACGTGGGTGACGATCAGGATATCCTCCGCCTCCGCTAGCAGGGCGGCGGCCCTTGTCAGGTCGATAAGTTCCATGGCAGGCTGCTCCTTTGATGGGGATGGAGAGATTGTATCACAGGCCGGGACCGGGCGCAATGGATATGTTTACTGTGGGCGGGAATTGTGATATGATGGCGCGGAAAAGGGGGCGGTGTGTCGATGAAAAGGAGAGCGGCCGTTTTGCTGCTGCTGGCGGCGATATGGGCCCTGCCGGGGGCGGGCCCGGCCCGTGCGGCGGAGGACCCGGCCCCCACGGAGGCCCCGCCGTCCTGGTCCCCCTCCCCGGAGCAGGAGCGCCAGCTGGACGACCGGGCCCGGGCGGTGCTGGAAGGATGCGTGCGGGAGGATATGTCGGACGTGGAAAAGCTCACCGCCATCCACGACTGGCTGTGCCTGCACTGTGAATACGGGGCGACGCCCCACCGGACCACGGCCTACGGGGCCGTGGTGGAGGGACTGGCCGTTTGCAACGGCTACGCGGAGGGGCTGGCCTTTCTGGCGGATATGGCTGGGCTGGACGGGGCCTCCACCTACAGCCGGGAGATAGACCACGCCTGGACCCTGGTCACTCTGGACGGGGACCGATACTTCTCTGACGCCACCTGGGACGACGGCAAGCACGCCCTGTTGGGCATGGTCCGTCACCGGAATTTCCTGTTTGACCAGGACAGCGCCGGGGACACCAGCCACACCGGCTGGGACAGCCCGGAGGATGTTCCGGGAGGGCCGATGGAGGCCGTCCCCTGGGCCGCGGCCGTGACCCAGGTCATATTCGGGGAGAAATACTGCTGGTACATCGACACGGACTTTACCCTCCGCCGCTGCGACAGGGCCACATGGGAGACGGAGGCGCTTTTGACCATGTCCCAGCGGTGGACCCCCTGGGACCAGCCGGGCTATATCTACACCTCCATATACAGCAGCCTTATCCTGTCGGGCGGGCGGCTGTGGTTCAACACCCCGCAGACCGTGTGCTCCGTGGCCCTGGACGGCACGGATATGCGCGTGGAGCTGGAGCCGGAGCTGCCCCCGGAGCGGGAGATATACGGCATCGCGGAGGCGGAGGGCGTTTTGCGCTATTCCCTGTCCCGCGCCCCGGACGATGTGGTCTTCGACACGGTGGACACGGATATCCCCCTGCCCCCGGCGGGGGAGATGTGACCGCGCTTTTGGGGGCGGGTATGAACTTTACAACAGCACAAGGACGGGAGACGATGTGATCTCCCGCCCTTGTTATATGTATTTGTCCGGGCTGCGTTACAGGGCGGCGTCCAGAAGCTTCTGGCTGACGCGGGAGGTGACCTCGATGTAGTATTTCAGCTCCGCATCGTTCATCTCCTGCTCGTCCATGTTGTCGATATCAGACATGGCCTCGGTGTACTGGGCCAGGAGCTGGGCATATTCCAGCAGGACGGAGGGGGAGGCGGTGTCGCTGTCGAAGTTCTCCATGAATTCGATGTACTTGTCCATAAGGGCCTCATAGCTGTCCAGCGCTTCCTTGAAAGAGGGCCGGATGCCGTCCTCCGCGGCGGCCTCCGTCTCCGCGCTCTCCGGCTCCTCCGCGCTCTCCGCCTCCGGCGTCGCCGTGGGTTCCGGCTCCGCCGTCGCGGTCTCGCCGGACCCGCTTTCTATGTTATCCAGATGTTCCTCCAGGCTGTCAAGGCCTTTCTCTATGCTGTCGAACGCGTCGGATATTTTTGTTTCCAGCTCCTTCCCCTTGCTGTCGCAGCCCGTCAGGGCCAGGGCCAGAGCCAGGACCAATACCAGCGCGGTAATGCCTGTCTTTTTCATCATTCCTTCCTCCCTCAATCCAGGCCGTCTTCCAGGCTGTCCGCAGTGTACTGCGTTCCGGCGATGGTGATGACCAGGTTTTCGGCGCAGCCGCCGAACACGTATTTGCCCAGCTCCGAAAGACCGCCGCCGATGACGACCCCGGCCAGATTTTCACAGTACTGGAAGGCTCTGTCCTCGACGGTGATATCGTTGTCCTCGCTTTCGTTGTCGCAGATGGACACGCTCTCTAGGTCCTCACAGCTGGAGAAGGCGTATTCGCCCAGAGATACCTTGCCGCAGTCGATGGATACGCTCTCCAGGTCTTCGCAGGAATACAGCGCATATTCATCTGTGGTGAATTCCTTGCCGCTGGCGCTGAACGACGCGAGGGAGCAATACTGGAATACCCGCTTATCCAGCTTGACGGAGCAGCCGGTCATCTCCACGACCGCTTTGTCCCCGCATTCCTGGAAGGCGTACTCGTCCGCCTCTATCGCGCTGTTTGTGAAGATGAGAGACGTAAGGTCCTCGCAGTCATAAAACGCGTATTCCCCGGCCTTTTGTTCCGCTTCCTCCACGGTCAGGCTGTCCAGGTCACAGTACTGGAATACCCGCTTGTCCAACTCCAAAGCGCCGCCGGTCACCACCAGGGCCGCGCCGTCGCCGCACTCCTGGAAGGCGTATTCATTGACAGCCATCTCGCCGCCCAGAAACTGTATGTCCTTCAGGTCTTCGCAGTTGTAGAAAGCGTATTCATCCATTTCCATCTCACAGCCGCTGAACACCACGCTCAGCAGGCCGCCGTACTGAAACGCCCGCTTGCCGATGTTCCCGGAGCAATTCGTGAAGAGGACTGCCGCGTCGTCGCCGCACTCCTGAAACGCGTAGGCTCCTATCTCCGGCTTACTGTCTGAAAACTGTATCGCCGTTAAGTCCTCGCAGCTATAGAAGGCATACTCCCCCAGCTCCGGCGCGCCGCCGACGATGTTCAGGGACTCGAATTCCCCATACTGGAACGCCCGCTCGCCTACAGCGTATTCATAGCCGACGAGGGTGACGCTCTCCACGTCCTCCAGGGATTCAAAGGCCCTGGGTGCTATCAGCGTAACCGTGTCCCCGGCGGGGCTCTGGGTGGGAATGACGATGTCGGTATCCTCGCACACGCCGATGCCCACGATGGTGCAGGTGCCGTCGCCGTTGCTCTCGAATTCCAGACCATCCGAGGGCGTCAGGTCCGTCTCGGCCGACGCCTCCTCGGCGGCTGAGGCCGGGACCGCGGAAAAAGAGAATGCCAGGATAAGCGCCAGGAAAAATGCCGTTGTTCTTTTCATGTTCTTCTCTCCTTTTTTATTTTTCCGGCTGTACCGGGCCGGGGACAGAGGCCCGCCCCGGTGCTTTTCCGCCGGGATGAACAAAATAACAGCGGGCACGAAAAACGTGCCCGCTGTCCGCATTCCAGCGAGAGCGCCTTTCGTCGTGCCGTTGTGCCCGACAGTACTCACCCGGGGACGGAGACATGCCCGTCCCCGTGGCTTTCCTGCCGAAACAACAAAGGCGGTGCAGGGTAAATCCCCACACCGCGCACAACACAACACGGGCATACAACCTTCCACTTGTAAAAACAGCGGTGAGAAAGTATAATAAACCCTGGGCGCTGAAAAGCTGTGTAGGAGGCCACACTCCTGCATAGGGGCTTGGGGTGTTGGTAGCGCCCCAAGTCCTGCCTTTGTTATTCCGTTTTGTACATTATAGTTCCTTGCGCAGGCAAATGCAAGGAGATTTTTCGCGGCCCGGAACTCCCCGGGCCGCAGCCTTTTCAGGACAGGTCCTGGGCGTGCCAGAGCCGGGCGAAGGCGCCGTCCCGGGCCAAGAGCTCCTCCCGGGGACCCAGCTCCACGATGTGCTCGTTTTCCACCACGGCCACCAGGTCGGCGTTTTTCACGGTGGAGAGCCGGTGGGCGATGATGATGCTGGTCCGGCCCTGGGCCAGCTGGTCTAGAGACGCCTGGATGCGCTGCTCCGTCACGCTGTCCAGGGCGCTGGTGGCCTCGTCCAGAATGAGCACCGGGGGATTTTTCAAAAACACCCGGGCGATGGAGAGGCGCTGCTTCTGCCCGCCGGAGAGCATCACGCCCCGCTCCCCCACGAAGGTGTCGTACCCGTCGGGCATGGCCAATATCTCCTCGTGTATCTCCGCCCGGACGGCGGCGGCCACTATCTCCGCGTCGGTGGCGTCGGGGCGGCCGTAGCGGATGTTCTCCCGGATGGTGTCGGCGAAGACGAACACGTCCTGCTGGATGATGCCGATGGCCCGGTGCAGACTGCGCTGCGTCACGTCCCGCACGTCCATCCCATCGATGGTCACCGCCCCGTCGGTCACGTCGTAGAACCGGGGAAGGAGTTGACATAATGTTGTCTTCCCGCCGCCGGAGGGGCCCACCACCGCCAGGCACTTCCCGTGGGGCAGGGAGAAGGAGACGTGCTCCAGCACGGGCACCCCGTCGGCGTAGGAGAAGGACACGTCCCGGTACTCGATATCGCCCTTCACATCGTGCAGCGCCTGGGCGTCAGGGGCGTCCTGTATGTCCGGCTTGGTGTTCATGATCTCCCGGAAACGGTTGAAGCCCGCCCGGCCGTCGGTGAAGGTCTCCACGAAATCCGCCAGCTGGGTGATGGGCCGGGTGAAGGTGGACACGTACAGGGAGAAGGTGATGAGGTCAACATAATCCATCTTTCCCTTCATGATGAAGAACCCGCCCGCGGCGATGGTGATGACCTGCATCAGGCTCATGGTGGACTCGATACCGGCGTGATAGATGCCCATGACCTTATAGGACAGGCGCTTGGCGTTTTTGTAGGCGTCGTTGGCGGAGCGGAACTTGTCCGCCTCGATGTCCTCGTTGGCGAAGGCCTTGGCGGTGCGGATGCCGGATATGCCCGACTCGATGGAGGCGTTTATCTCGCCCACGGTCTTCTTCACCCGGACGCTGGCCTCGTCCAGGCGCTTGTTCCAATGGGCGGTGAAGGCCACGAAAAAGGGCACCACCGCCAGGATGATCAGCGCCAGGGGCCGACAGACGGTGCACAAAATGATAAAGGCGCCCGTCAGGGTGATGAGGCTGGTCATGAGGTTTTCCGGCCCGTGGTGGGCCAGCTCCGTGATGGAGAACAAGTCGTTGGTGATGCGGCTCATGAGCACGCCGGTGCGGTTGTGGTCAAAGAAAGAGAAGGGCAGGGTCTGGATATGGGTGAGGATGTCCGTGCGCATATCCGCCTCCATGCGCACGCCCATCAGGTGGCCCAGGTAGGTGATGATGAATTTGCAGACGGCCTTGATGATGTACGCCCCGGCCAGAATGGCCATCACGGTGAAAAACAGCTTAAACAGCCGGTCCGGCAGCAGGGTGTTGAGGGTGTAGCGGGTCACGTAGGGGAAGGTCAGGTCCGCCGCACAGGCCGCCAGGGCGCACAGCATGTCCAGCAGGAACAGCTTGATATGGGGCCTGTAGTAGGAGGCGAACAGCCGCAGGGGATGGGAGGAGAAGTCTTTTTCTTTCATGGTATGTATAGTTCCTTCTGATTTAGAAAGCGGGCCAGACTGATCTGGCCCGCAATAGCCTCGCAGAGTTCGGCTCCGCAGAGCCGAATGAAGTGAGATCATGATTTCCGGGGACATGCGCCTCGGAAATCATTCTTTGCGGTCTGCAAACGTGCGAGCGCAGCGAGTGCGCTGCAGCAGACCGAGGTCCTTTGGCAAAGAAAGGGCGAAGCCCTTTCTGCCAGTGTTTTATATGGCGGCGATGACGATCTGGCCGTCCACCGCCGACACGGAGATGGAGCGGACCTGTCCCTTGCGCTTGTCGATGATCTCGGCGGCGATGGCGTCCTCGATGTCCTTCTGTATCTGGCGGCGGAGGTTCCGGGCCCCGTAGGTGACGGAATAGCTCTTTTCCACCAGATAGCTGACGACGGAGTCGTCCCAGGCGAAGTCTATCTTCCGCTCGCTCATCACGTCCCGCAGCTCTCCCAGGATGAGCCCGGCGATGCCACGGAAGGTCTCCTCGCTGAGGGGTTTGAAGTAGACGATCTCGTCCACACGGTTGATGAACTCCGGCCGCAGGAAGTCCCGCAGGGCCTTCATGGCCTTTTCCCGGCCCATCTCCCCCAGGGACTGGCCGAAGCCCAGACCGCCCACCTGCCGGTCGGACCCGGCGTTGGTGGTCATGATGATGACCGTGTTCTCAAAGTTCACCGTCCGGCCCTGGGCGTCGGTGATGCGCCCGTCGTCCAGGATCTGCAGCAGGATGTTCATCACGTCCGGGTGGGCCTTCTCTATCTCGTCGAACAGCACCACCGAATAGGGGCGGCGGCGTATCTTCTCGGTGAGCTGGCCCGCCTCGTCATAGCCCACATAGCCCGGCGGGGAGCCGATGATGCGGGAGACGGAGAACTTCTCCATGAACTCGCTCATGTCCAGCCGTATCAGGCTCTCCGGCGCGGAGAACAGGTCCATGGCCAGCTGCTTGACCAGCTCCGTCTTGCCGATGCCGGTGCTGCCCACGAAGATGAACGAACAGGGCTTGCGCTTGGCCTGGAGCCCCACCCGGCTGCGCTTGATGGCGGCGCACACCGCGTCCACCGCCTCGTCCTGGCCGATGACGTGCTTTTTCAGCCGCTCGTTCAGGGCGCCGAGCCGGTCAAATTCGTCGTCGGTGATGTTGGAGGCGGGTATCTTCGTCCACAGCTCGATGATGCGGGCCAGGTTGGCCGCGGTCAGGGCCGGGCGGCCCTTGGCGCGGATGGCGGTCAGCTCGTCGGTTATCTGCATCTGGCGGGAGCGTATCTGGGCCAGGCGCTCAAAGTCGTCTGTCTCGGCGGTGAGCAGCATTTCCCGCTCCTTGTCCAGGTCGGCGGCCTCCTTTTCCAGGGCCAGCCGCTGAGCGGTGTCCTGGTTTTTCAGGTCCACGTCGGAGCAGGCCTCGTCCAGCAGGTCGATGGCCTTGTCGGGCAGATACCGGTCGGTGATATACCGCTCGGACAGCGTCACGGCCATGCGGCACATCTCGTCGGAGATGTCCACCCCGTGGAAGTCCTCGTAATACTTGCGCACGCCCTTGAGTATCTCCACGCTGTCGGGGATGGAGGGCTCCGCCACGGTGACGGGCTGGAACCGGCGCTCCAGAGCGGCGTCTTTTTCGATGTACTTGCGGTATTCGGTGAAGGTGGTGGCGCCGATGACCTGTATCTCCCCCCGGCTCAGGGCGGGCTTGAGGATGTTGGCGGCGTTCATGCTGCCCTCGGCGTCCCCCGCGCCCACGATGTTGTGTACCTCGTCGATGACCAGGATGATGTTGCCCTGACGGCGCACCTCGTCTATCAGGCCCTTCATCCGGCTCTCGAACTGGCCCCGGAACTGGGTCCCGGCCACCAGGGCGGTCAGGTCCAGCAGATAGACCTCCTTGTCCCGCAGCTTATAGGGCACCTGGTCGGCGGCGATGCGCTGGGCCAGGCCCTCGGCGATGGCGGTCTTGCCCACGCCGGGCTCGCCGATGAGACAGGGGTTGTTCTTCTGGCGGCGGTTGAGTATTTGAATGACCCGCTCCAGCTCCTCCTCCCGGCCTATCATCCGGTCAAGGCGGCCCTCCCGGGCCCGCTGGGTCAGGCTGATGCAGTAATTCTCCAGAAACTTCTTCTTGCCGCCCCGCCGGTCGGGGGTGGGAGCGCCGGGACCGGGAGAGGGACCGGGGCCGGGCCCTGGCTCGGAGGGGTTGTTGTTCATCTGGCCCTGGGGCCCGCCGAACAGCCGGTTCAGGAAGGGGAAGGTGGCGGTCTTGCCCTGGTCGGCGTCGTCGTCCGCGTCGGAGTCGGTCGAGTCGATGCCCATCAGGCTCTCGATGCCCTCGGCTCCGCCCAGGGCGGAGGTCATCTCCCCGGACAGATTCTCCAGGTCCTCATCGGTCAGGCCCATGCGGGAGATGATGTCGTCCACCGGCTTTATGTGCAGCTCCCGGGCGCAGGAGAGGCAGAGCCCCTCGTTGTGGGACTGATTATTCTCTATTTTCGTGATGAAGATCACCGCCATGTTTTTATGGCAGCGTGCACAGAGCGTAGGTTGCATGGATGCCTCCTTATGGGCTCAGAGGGTTATGTAGTTGGCCAGCAGGTTCCGGGTCAGGAAGAAATCGGCCAGGCCCGTGGCCCGCAGTGTGCTCTCCGGAAGGAGAAGGCCCGCGAACTGGGTTATCCACACCAGGATGGAGCAGAAGAGCGCTCCCACGAACAGCCCGATAACCACGCCGCCGATGTCGTTGACGATGCCCACATAGGGCAGCTTGAAGCTGAGATTGGGCAGATTCACCAGCACCGTCATCACCGAGAACAGGATGATGAACGCCAGCAGGAAGCCCAAATACCAGGTGACGGACTGACAGGCGATGGTGACCACGGCGGAGGACATGGAGGAGCTGTTCTCGTCCATGTAGGTCATGGTCCGCTCCGTCAGGGTCTGGGCCATGGCATCATACATGCCGAGGTTCTTATAGGTCTGGAGGATGATGGCCTCCCGGGCGTCCGGCTGGCTGTTGATAAGATCGGTCATGGAGTAGGGCACGTCATACTGCTCGGTCTGGGGGTCCTTCTCATAGCCGAAGGCGGCGTAGGTGGTCTCCTCCACCTGCAGCTCCATAAAGCCGTTGACGAAGGGCCGCAGCACGGGTATGACCTCATAGGAGAAGGTGTCGCTGAGCAGCTGGGCGCCATATAGAGATAGTATTATCACCAGTACCTGGATAATTCCCATGATGATGCCCTTTTTGTACCCCTGCCAGGCGCAGATGACAAGGACGGCTATCAGGACGAGATTGATGATGGAATTGATAGTCATAGGAAGCTACCTCTCGGAAAAGTGAAGTGGTTGGGGTGGATGGGCGTCGTCAGAAGGAGTATACCTCCGCGTAGTTGGAGGCGATGAGAAGGGCCTCCCCCCGGGACCGGAGAAGGGCGTATTTGAAGCCGGGAAGGCCGGTGAGCCGCCCCTTTTCGGCCAGGGAGCTGTTGTAGAGGATAGCGCCGTCGGAGCACAGGACCATGACCTCCAGGTCCGCCGCCGTCAGGCAGATGATGCCGCTCTGCACGCTGGCGGTGCCCAGCTCCGTGCCGGTGGGGTCAACGGAGACGAGAGTGGCGGTGGTCCCGGCTCGGTAAGGGCTCAGGGCGAAGGCGGCGCAGTTGCCGCCGTCGAAGGTATAGCCCACCAGGTACTGCCCGGCGAAGGAATAGGTGTTCTGCCACTGCCCGTCGTCGTCGAAGAAGAACACCTGCTCGCTGGATATGGCGCACAGCCGGTCCGAGGAGAACCAGTGCACGTCCAGCAGCACCGTGTCCGCCACAGCGAAGGTGGCCGTCGCCTGGTCGCCGCCCTTGGAGAGGCTGAAAAACCGCACCTCGCTGCCAGCGGCCGTATAGGAAAGCACCGCCAGCTTCCGCCCGTCGGTGGACACGTGGGCGCTGAGCACCCAGGCGGAGGAGGAATACCAGCGGTATATCTCCTTCAGGGACGGGTCATACACGGTGACGAGGGCCCGGTAGCCGGTGTACTCGGTGGTGACGGCGATGTAGCCGCTGCGGGAGACCGTGGCGGACAGGATGTCCCCGGCCACGTCCAGCTCCTCCACCGTGCCGTCAAAGCGGGCCACGGCCATCCGGGCGCCGCCCAGATCGTAGAACACGGCGAAATCGTCGCAGCCCGCTGCGGCGGGGGTGCGCATCTGCATGAGCATGCTGGTGACAGGGGTGCCGTCCCCGTCCAAAAGCTCCAGCCCGGCGGTGTTGGCCACGGCCAGGCCCCGGCCAGCGGCGGCAAAGGCGTCGCCGGACCCGGCGTCGAACACGTATTCCTCCTTGGGCACGGCGGCGGTCTCGGTGGAGAGTATCATCCCGTCCGGGGAAAAGCTGTCCCGATAGACCCACACCACCACCGTGGCGGCCAGCAGTACCACCGCCGCCACCAGGGCGATGAGCGCGCCCGCCGCGTCCCGCTGGCTGATGTTGTCGTCCTCCGCCCGCTCCCGCCGGAAGCGGACAGGCCTGTCGGTGACCTGGGGGGAGGCGTCGTGCTTGGGGGCGTGGGGCCTTTTGACCGGCTCCTCCTGGGGCGGTTCCACCGCCCGGGGGCCTGTGGCCGGTCTGTCCCTGTCAGGGGCGCTTTTGGCCCCCTTGGGGGACTTGGTCTCTGCCTTCTTGGGGGTCTTTTCCGCCTTTTTCCCGGATTTGGCCTCGTGGGAGCCTTTTGGCTCTGCGGTATCCTTGGCCTTGGAGGCGTTTTTGCCCTTGCCGGAGGGCTTTTTCTCATGGGAGCCCTTGGGGGCGGGAGCGCCCTGGGCCTCGGGGGCGGCCGTGGCGTCGGTGTTCTCTTTTTTCAGGTGTTTACTTGCCATGGGCCATCCCCTTGGTGAGCCGGTCGAAGGATGAGAGAGGTATTCAAGTCCTCAACTATATATTCTAGCACAGTTCGTCAAGTCCTGTAAATGGCGGGGGAGGAAGGACCCGTCAGGGCTCCATCATTCGCCCCACGGCGCCGTCGTACCACACCCGGTGCATATACAGCCCCTGGGGGGGCATGGTGGGCCCGGTGAGCCGCCGGTCGCCCTTTTCCAGCAGGGCGGGGATGTCCTCCGGGGACAGCTTCCCGTCGGAGGCGTACACCAGCGTGCCCACGATGGCCCGGACCATGTTGTATAAAAATCCGTCGGCGCACACGGTCACGGTGATCATATCCCCGGACCGCTCCGCCCGGCACCAGCGCACGGTGCGGACGGTGGTCTTCGTCTGGGTGCCCACGCTGCGCACGGCGGCGAAGTCGTGTCTGCCCACGAAGGCGGCCGCCGCCCGGTCCATGACCGCCGCGTCCAGAGGCGCGGGCCAGAAGCAGGCCCGGCAGTCCAGAAACGGGTCCCGGATACGGCTGTTGTGGATGCGGTAGATGTATTCCTTCTGGATGCAGGAGCCGATGGCGTTGAAATCCTCCGGCGCCTCCACCGCAGCGCTCACGGCGATGTCCGCGGGCAGGCGGCTGTTCAGGGCCAGGGGCACACGGTCCACGGGAATGGCGCAGTCGGTGCGCAGATTGGCACAGTAGCGCATGGCGTGGACCCCCGCGTCGGTGCGGCCGCAGCCGGTGATGTGCACCGGGTGCTTGAGCACCTTTTCCGCCGCCTGCTCCAATGTCTGCTGGACGGTGGCCTCCTCGGCCTGGGTCTGCCACCCGTGGTAGGCCGACCCGTCGTAGGCCAGGCGCAGGGCGATGTTCCTCATAAGCCCAGCCTCCGCAGCAGCACCACGCCCGCCAGCAGCAGCCCGCCCAGGGCAAAGGCCGCGGCGTCGGCCCAGGAGAAGCGCAGCTGCTTCATCCTGGTGCGGCCCTGGCCGCCGTTGTAGCACCGGCACTCCATGGCCAGGGCCAGCTCGTCGGCCCGGCGGAAGGAGGACACGAACAGGGGGATGAGCAGCGGCAGCAGGGCCCGTGCCCGCTGGGTCAGGGACCCGGTCTCCAGATCGGCCCCGCGGGCCTTCTGGGCGGACATGATACGGTCCGTCTCCTCCACGAGGGTGGGGATGAAGCGCAGAGCGATGCACATCATCAGGCTCAGCTCATACACGGGCACGTGGAGCTTTTTCAGGGGCGAGAGCAGCCGCTCCAGCCCGTCGGTGATGGCGAGGGGGGAGGTGGTGTAGGTCAGAAGGAAGGTGCCCGCCACCAGCAGCACCACCCGCAGCACCATGGCGATGGCCCGGCGGACGCCGGTGCGGGTGATCTTAATGATGCCCCAGCGCAGCAGATAGTCCTCCCCGCTGGTGAAAAACAGGTTGAGCACCGCCGTGAACACGATGATGAACACCAGAGGCTTCAAGCCCCGGAGCATGGCCTTGGGCCGGATGCGGCTCACCGCCATGACGGCGGCCAGGGCCGCCCCCACCAGCAGATACCCGCTCCAGGTGTCCACAAGAAACAGGGTCACGATGTACAGCAGGGTCAAAAGGAGCTTCGTCCGGGGGTCCAGCCGGTGGACGGGGGTGTCGCCGGGGAAGTACTGGCCCAGGGTGATGTCCTTCAGCATGGGGTGCCTCCCTTCCGCCGCCACAGGGCCAAAATGGCCTCCGTGAGCTGGTCAAGGGTGTATAGGGAGGGGGGCAGGTCTATGCCGCGGGCCCGGAGGAGCCGGGCGATATGGGCCGCGGCGGGCAGGTCCAGGCCGATGGCGGTCAGCTCGTCTCCCCGTGCGAACACCGCCTCGGGGGCGCCGTCCATGGCGACGCGGCCGTGGTCCATCACGATGAGCCGGTCGCACCGGTTGGCGGCGGCCATGTCGTGGGTCACCAGCAGCACAGACGCCTGCCGCGCCTCCCGCCAGTGGAACAGCTTTTCCAGCAGGTCCTCCCGCCCGGCGGGGTCCAGCCCGGCGGTGGGCTCGTCCAGCACCAACAGCTCCGGCTCCATGGCCAGCACCCCGGCGATGGCCGCCCGGCGCTTCTGGCCCCCGGACAGCTCCAGGGGCGACTGGCGGAAGGTGTCCTCCCCCAGGCCCACGAAGGCGGCGGCCTCCCGGACCCGGCGGTCTATCTCCCCCTGGTCCAGCTTCAGATTTTTCGGGCCGAAGGCGATGTCGGCGAAGACGGTCTCCTCAAAGAGCTGGTATTCGGGGTACTGGAACACCACCCCCACCCGGAAGCGGGCGGCCCGCATGGACGCCTTGGAGGCGAAGATGTCCTCCCCGTCCAGCAGGACCGTCCCGGCGGTGGGCTTGAGCAGAGCGTTCAGGTGGCTGATGAGGGTGCTCTTGCCGCTGCCGGTGTGGCCGATGAGCCCCACGGTCTGGCCGTGGCGGAGGGTCAGGTCTATGTTGTCTATGGCGGTCTTTTCAAAGGGGGTGCCCTGGCTGTAGACGTGGGTCAGGCCCCGCAGTTCCATCAGGCTCATCCCAGCGCCTCCCCGATAAGGGCCGCGCAGTCCTCTGCGGTGAGGGCGTCGGCGGGCAGGCGCATCCCGGCGGCGTTCAGCCGCCGCAGGAGCTCCGTTGTGTCGGGCACGTCCAGGCGCAGCGCCCGGAGGGCCTCCGCCTGGGGGAATATCTCCCGGGGGGCGCCGTCCATGACGACGCGGCCCTTGTCCATGACGACGATCCGGTCGGCCCGGGCCGCCTCGTCCATGTGGTGGGTGATGAGCACCACGGTGATGCCCCTATCCCGGCACAGGGCCTCCACCGTGTCTATGACCTCCCGGCGGCCCTGGGGGTCCAGCATGGCGGTGGGCTCGTCCAGCACCAGCACCTGGGGGTCCATGGCCAGGATACCGGCGATGGCCACCCGCTGCTTCTGGCCGCCGGAGAGCAGATGGGGCGCGTGCAGGCGAAGCTCATACATCCCCACCTGGCGCAGGGCCGCGTCCACCCGGCGGCGTATCTCCCCGGGCTCCACCCCCAGATTTTCCGGGGCGAAGGCCACGTCGTCCTCCACCACGTTGGCGACGATCTGGTTGTCCGGGTTCTGGAAGACCATGCCCACCCGGCGGCGGATGGGCAGCAGGCTCCCCTCGTCGATGGTGTCCATCCCGTCCACCAGCACCTTCCCGGCGGCGGGCAGGAGGATGGCGTTCAGATGCTTGGCCAGGGTGCTCTTGCCGCTGCCGTTGGAGCCCAGGACGGCCACGAAGGTGCCGGGCCAAATGTCCAGGGACACGTCGTTCAGGGCAGGGCCCGGCGCGTCGGGGTAGGTATAGCTTATGTTCTTGATGCGGATAACAGGGTCCATATATTCCTCACGAGACAGAGATAAATCAAAGGCTGGAACGGCCCACCCAGCGGCAGGACGCGCCGCAGGGGAGGACCAGGCCGGAGGCGGAGGCCCGCAGGCCCAGCTCCTGGGCGTCGCTGGCCCCGCCGAAGCGCCTGGTGAACAGGCTCTCGGCCATATAGGTGAGCACCGATGGGCTCAGCCCGGTGGTGTAGGAGTTGATGAGCACGAAAAGGGGATCGTCGGACAGAAGCTCCGTCACCGTGGACACCAGGGACCACAGGCTGTCCTCCAGATGCCAGACCTCCCCGCCGGGTCCCCGGCCGTAGGAGGGCGGGTCCATGATGACGGCGTCGTACTTTTTGCCCCGGCGTATCTCCCGCTGGCAGAACTTGACGCAGTCGTCCACGATCCAGCGCACGGGCCGCCCCTCCAGACCGGAGCAGAGGGCGTTTTCCTTTGCCCAGGCCACCATGCCTTTGGCCGCGTCCACGTGGCAGACCTCCGCCCCGGCGGCCAGACAGGCGAGAGTGGCCCCGCCGGTGTAGGCGAACAGGTTCAGCACCCGGATGGGCCGCCCGGCGGCCCGGATGCGCTCCATGGCCCAGTCCCAGTTGGCGGCCTGCTCGGGGAAGAGCCCCGTGTGCTTGAAGCTCATGGGCTTGACCTGGAACGTCAGTTCCCCGTAGCGTATCCGCCAGGAGGGGGGAAGGCTGTTCTTCTCCCAGGCCCCGCCCCCGGAGCTGCTGCGCCGGTAGGCGGCGTCGGGCCGCCGCCAGCGGGGGTCCCGCCGCTCCGTGGCCCATATCGCCTGGGGGTCCGGGCGCAGCAGGATGCGGCTGCCCCAGCGCTCGAGCTTCTCCCCGCCGGAGGCGTCTATCAGTTCATAGTCCTGCCATTTGTCCGCGACCCACATCGTTCTTTTCGGATACCTCCGGCGGTGATAGTTCATCAAATTACAATTATACCGCTATTTTTGCCGTCTGTCAATTTCACCGCACCGGCGCGGGAGGGGCGGCATATCCTGCAATAGGCGGGCGGCCACGCCCGCGTTTTGGAGGAAACACTTTTGCATATTCTGGAACAGTTTTTGTTGGTGCTGGGGCTGTCCATGGACGGCTTTGCCGCCTCCGTGTGCATGGGCATGGCCTCCGGCAAAAGGAAGATAGGGCCCATCGTGGGCATCATGAGCGGGTTCCACGTGTCCATGCTCCTGGCGGGCTACGGGCTGGGGGCCAGTCTGCCGGACCGGCTGGCGGCGGTGTATCCCTGGGCGGCGGGTCTGCTGCTGGGGGGCATGGGGGCCAATATGATACGGGAGGCCCTGGGGCCGGAGGAGGCGCTGTGCCAGCGGACCGGGCCGGGGGCCATCGCGGCCCTGAGCCTGGCCACCAGCATCGACGCCATGACGGTGGGCGTGACCTTCGCCATGATGGAGGTGCCGCCCCTCCGGGCGGGAGCCATGGTGGCGGCGGTGATGGGCACGCTGTCCCTGTGCGGAGCGGCCTTTGGCAGCCGGGTGGGCCAGAGCCGCCGCCGGGCCGCCAGGACGGCGGGCGGGGCGATACTGTGCCTGCTGGGCGTCAAGCTGCTCTTGAACGCCCTGGGCGTCATCCACATCTGAATACATGGAAAGCCGGTCCGCCGTGGCGCTCCACGGCGGGCCGTCGTCTATTCATGCCAGCGCGCGCCCTCGTGGGCCAGGAGCCAGCGCTTTTTCTCCAGGCCCCCGGCGTAGCCGGTGAGGGAGCCGTCCGCCCCCAGCACCCGGTGGCAGGGGATGATAAGGGAGATGGGGTTGTGCCCTACCGCCCCGCCCACCGCCTGGGCGGACATGGACGGGCGGCCCGTCCGTCTGGCCGCCTCCGCCGCCAGGGCCCCGTAGGAGACGGTCTGCCCCCAGGGGATATCCAGCAGCATGTCCCAGACGAGAAGCCGAAAATCGCTCCCGGCGGGGGCCAGGGGCAGGGCGCGGGGGTCGGGCCGGGCCCCGGCAAAGTAGCCGTCCAGCCACGCCCGGGCGGCGGCGAAGACGGCCAGGCCGTCCGCCCGCTCCATGGGCGCGGCGGGGAAATATTTCTGACCGGCGAACCAGAGGCCGGTCAGGCTCTCCCCGTCGGAGCCCAGCACGACGGGCCCCAGGGGAGAGGGATACGCGGCGGAACAGAACACACAAAACACCCCCTCTCCCTGTGAGTATACCTTATCGGGAGAGGGGGCGCAAGGGCCTACTTGTTGGGCACCCGGCGGTGGAGGAGCCAGGCCAGGGCCGCCAGGGCCAGGGTCAGGACCAGCCATAAGAGCGGCGCGGCCTGAAAGTTGGTGAGATACCCGCCCAGGTGCACCAGCCGGGGATCGGCGAGAACGCCGTTTGCCCCGAATACCGTCGGCAGCAGGCTCCACAGCTGGCTCAGCCAAGGATGGGACATGGGCAGGGCGGGGACCATGATGAACAGCATCATCGTCCCGAAGCACACCGCCATGGCGGATGTCCCTCCACGGGTGAGAAGGCCCACCGCCATGACGAAGGCGGCGTGGATGAGGCTGGCAGCGAGGTATATCCCGCAGACGGTGAGGGCCAGCTGCCGCACGGTCATGGGCGCGCCGTAGGCGGGGTACATCAGCTGCTGCACGGCGGTGGCGGCGTCCTCCGGCCCCAGCAGGATGAGGCACCCGGCGGCCGTGGAACCCAGGGTTATCAGTCCACCGCAGAAGCTCACCGTGAGCCCCGTCATAAGCTTGGCGGCATACAGGGGCGTGCCGCCGTTCCGGGCGCATTGGAGCAGGGCGTCGGTGCGCCGCTGGCTCTCCAGGGGAAACAGCCCGGAAAGGGCGATGATGGCGAACAGGAAGATGAAAAGGTTTACCACGAAGGCCGCTTCGGCAAGGCTGCACCAGCCCCCGGCGGGGTAGCCGGTGATAGTCAGGGGCCGCTCCAGCTTCTCCGCCTGGGCGTCCCACCAGGCACGCGCCCCGTCGGACAGGCCCCGGACGGTATAGGCCTGCTGCCGGGCCTCGTCCAGCGCGGCGTAGTAGTCCTCGCCTGTCAGGTCCTCTGTCATGTTCTCCTGGCCCACGGCCGTCTCCACCGTGTTCCAGATGTCCCCGTATTCCCACTGGACGACGTACCCGTCCAGGGTCCGGACCAGCTCGTCCGGGTCCGCCTGCCGGACGGTGACGGAGGCCTCGGCGTTGTCGCTGCCGATGACCGTTATGGTGGTGCGGCTGAGCACGCCCATCTTCTCAATGGCCTCCTGGATGAGGTCCGTGTCCAGGACCCGGCCCTCCAGTCCCGCCGGGTCGGTGCGCTGGCGCTGGACGATCTCGTAGAGAGAATATACCTGGTCCGTCCCGCCGGAGACGCGCACCTTCCCCGTGACCGCGCCGACAGGGATAAGGACTGCCGCCGCCGTAAGTATGGCCAGGGCTATCCATATCATTTTCCGGTGCCAGAGCTTTTTCAGCTCGAACCGGTACAGCGTGCCGAAATTACGCATTTGCTTCCTCCTCTCCGAACTGGGCGAGATAGAATTTTTCCAGGTCCCTCTCCGGGTCCCAGGGGCCGTCGAAGGTGATCTGACCGGCGCGCATAATGAGCACCCGGTCGGCGATGTGCTCCACGTCGGAGACGATGTGGGTGGACAAGAGCACCACGCTGTCCCGTCCCAGGTCGGCGATGAGGTCCCGGAAGCGCACCCGCTCCTTAGGGTCCAGGCCCGACGTGGGCTCGTCCAGGATGAGCAGCTTCGGGTCGTTCAGGAGCGCCTGGGCGATGCCGAGGCGCTGGCGCATACCCCCGGAAAAGGTCTTCACCTTCTTCCTGTACACGTCCGCCAGGCCCACCGTATCCAGCAGCTCCAGGCTCTTCCGCCGGGCCTGGCTCTTGCCAAGACCCTTGATGGCGGCCATGTACAGAAGAAAGTCCAGGGCGGTGAAGTCCGGGTAATAGCCGAAGTCCTGGGGCAGGTAGCCCAGCTGGGCCCGGTATTCCTCCGCCGACACGTCCAGTCCGTCGAAGGACACGGACCCGGCGGTGGGCTTCAGTATGCCGCAGATAAGGCGCATGAGGGTGGTCTTGCCCGCCCCGTTGGCCCCCAGAAGGCCCGTGACCCCCGGGGCGAGACGGAGGCTCACCCGGTCCACGGCTATCTTGTTTTGAAAATGCTTGGAAAGCCGGTCTGTTATCAGCTCCATGAAAGCTCCTCCATTATTTTTACTTTTTTGCAATACTCCCTGCCTGTGAGGGCGGCGATGACGGCCAGAGCGGCCAGCCACCAGCGGAAGCTCTTCGGGCCGTAGAGGACCCGGTGGTCCCCCGCCGCCGCAAGGCCCGCCACCAGCACCGCTATGACCCCGCAGACATACAGCCCCTCCTTGCCCCGGATGCGGCGCAGGGCGGCCAGACACAGCAGGTCCGTCAGCAGGTAGGGGGTGAGAAAATAGGCCCCCGTCCTGAAAAAGCCGCCCCCGCCTATTGCCGCCAGGGCGGCCAGCAGGACCAGGTGGACGAGGCCGAGAGCGCCCATCCGGGCCAGGAATGTGCTCTTCAGGCCAAAGCGGGAGGCCAGCTCCAGCTCCTCCATGCCATGGAAGGCCGAGCGGGACCCCTCCGCCGCCGCGGCCAGAGCCGCGAAAGGGGTCAGGGCCGCCGTCACCCACAGCCCGTCCGCCGGGACCAGCTGTCCCGCCGTCAGGCCCAGGACGAACACCCCCAGGCTCACCGCCCAGACCGCCGGGCGGATATAGCCCGTCTGGTCCAGAAGGAACCGGAGATGGCTCACCGGCGCGGGGGGCAGAGCCCGGAGAAAGGCCCGCTTTCCCTCCGGCGGGGGAACGGCGAAGGCCTCCCCCAGGGCCGCTTTCAGTTCTTGGCGATTCATGGTCAGTCCTCCTTCAGCCGCCTGCGCAGCTTTTCCAATATGGCCGCCGTCCGCCGGTACACCGCGAAGCGGCTCATGCCCAGGGCCCCGGCGATGACGTTCACCGGCTCTTGGTTAACATAACGAAGCAATATGAGTTCCCGCTCCTCCTCGGTCAGCTCCCCCAGAGCGGCGCGCAGGCCGATGCGGTCCAGCGCATCGCCCTCCCCGCCGGGGGCGGGCAGCTCCTCCGGAAGGGGCTCCGGCTTGCGGCGGCGGTGCTCGTCGGCGCACAGGTTCCGGGCCACGGTGTACAGCCAGCGCAGGGCGTGGCCGTCGTCCCGGTCCGGCCCGGCGGCGAGCCAGCGCAGGAACGTCTCCTGGGTGATGTCCTCCGCCGCGGCGGGGCTGCGGGTCCTGTGGCAGCAATAGCGGTATATCTTGTCGTACTGTTCCTCTATGTCCATGGATGCGTGAAGGCTCCTTCACTTGGTATAACGCCTCAGGGGGACAAAATGTGCGGGATACGGATAAATTCTAGCATATTTTTCTCCCGTGTGATACAATGGACCCCAGTGTTTTATAAAGAGGTGTCTGCCATGGGGTTTTTGTACGTTTTGGAGGGACTGCGCGTCCCACTTCTGGACACGCTGTTCGCCGCCGTCACCTACCTGGGGGGCGAGGGTATTTTCATTGCCGTGGCCATCATCGTGTTTTGGTGCGTCAACAAGAAAAACGGCTACTACCTCATCGCCGCCGGTGTGGGGGGCACGGTGGTCAGCCAGAGCATGAAGATACTGTGCCGGGTGCCCCGGCCCTGGGTCCGGGACCCGGCCTTCACTATCGTGGAGAGCGCCAGGGCGGACGCGGGCGGCTACTCTTTCCCCAGCGGCCACAGCCAAAACTCTGTGGTGGCCCTGGGGGGCATGGCCCGGTTCATGGAAAGGAAATGGGTGAAGGCGGCGCTGTGGGTCCTGGCGGGGCTGGTGTGCTTCTCCCGGATGTATCTGGGCGTACACACCCCGGCGGACGTGGCCGTGGGCGCGGTCATCGGCCTTGTCCTGGTGTTCGGGCTCTGGCCCCTGTTCCAAAAGGACGACCCCCGTATCACAGACGGGGTGTTCGCCGTCATATTCGTGCTGGCGGCGGCGGGGTGCGCCCTCGCCTCCACGGACATACTGGCCGGAGCGGACGGGGAGAATCTGGCGGAGTTTCAGAAAAACAGCTTCACCATGCTGGGCGTGGCGGCGGCGGTGATGATAGGCGCGCCGGTGGAGCGGCGGCATATCGGCTTTGAGACGAAGGCCCCCTGGTGGGCGCAGGTGATCAAGTGCGCCCTGGGCCTGGGGGTGGTGATGGGCCTGCGGATGGGGCTGAAGGGGCCCCTGAACGCCCTGTTCGGCGGGCGGCAGATCGCCAACGCGGTGCGGTATTTTCTGATGGTCCTGGCGGCCATGCTGGTGTGGCCGCTGACCTTCGGATGGTTTTCCAGGGGCTGTCCCCTGGGCAGGAAAGGAAGGAAGGTGCTTTTCATCATGCTGGTGGTACTGCTGGTGCTGGCTGTGCTGGCGGGGGTGCTTTGCTGGGTGGTGACCCGTGACTCGTCCATGGAGCCCCGGGACTATCCCCAGGCGGAAAATCCCCTCATCACGGCGCTGGGCACCACTATGCTGTCCGGCCACCGGGCCGGAGGCGGCGTGGCCCCGGAGAACACCATGATGGCCCTGAAAAATTGTGTCGACAGTCCCGACTATGAGCTGGATATCTTTGAGTTCGACCTGCACCTGACAGCCGACGGGGTGCTGGTGCTGCTCCACGACGCCACCCTGGACCGGACCAGCGACGCGGCGGAGGTGTTCGGCCGGGAGAACGTGGACGTGGGGGAGATGACCTTCGACGAGCTCAGACAGCTGAACATGGGCGCCAAGTTCACGGCGGCGGACGGCTCCATGCCCTACGCCGGGCTGCGGGGGGACGACGTGCCGGAGGACCTGCGCATCACGAGCCTAGACCAGGCCCTGGATTATCTGTGCGCCGCCGGGGATTACCGGTACATCATAGAGATCAAAAACGGCGGGGCCCGTGGATATGAGGCGGCGGACAAGCTGTACGCCACATTGACGGAGCACGGCTGCCTGGATAGAGCGGCGGTGGGCACCTTCCACAACGAGATAACCGCCTATATGGACAAGACATACCCGGATATGCCCCGGAGCGCGGGGGTGATGGAGTGCGTGAAGTTCTACTTCTCGGCCCTGCTGGACCTGGACCGGGACCCCGGCGCCTTCCGCTTCCAGGCCCTGCAGATACCCACTACCGACTACTTCGTCAATCTGGGCACCAGCCGGGTGGTGAACTATGCCCATAAATACGACATCGCCGTGCAGTACTGGACCATCAACGACCCGGCGGAGATGGCCAGGCTCCAGTCCATCGGCGCGGACGCCATTATGACGGACCTGCCGGACGTGGGGGCGGACGTGCTCAGCCAGCCGTAAATTTTTCCGGAAATTTTGTAACGAAAGACCGACGAAAACGTCTAACCGTGGGATAGGAGGTGATGGCGCTGGACTATGAAGGGCTGTATAACGCCTGCTATATGCAGGTGTACTCCTTCCTTCTGACCATGTCCAGAGACCGGAGCCTCGCCGAAGAGCTGACGGAGCAGACCTTTTACAAGGCCATGACCACCGACAGCGAATACCGGGGCGAGGGGTCGGAGCTGACATGGCTGTGCGCCATCGCCAAAAACCTCTATGCCGACGAGCAGCGCCGCCGGACCCGGCAGGCGGATATGGACGCGGCGGGGGACGTGACCGGCGGCCAGACCGTGGAGGACGGGGCCCTGGACCGGGACATGGCCTTCCGCATCCACCTGATACTCCACGACATGGCGGAGCCCTACAAGGAGGTTTTCCAGCTGCGGGTGTTCGGGGAGCTGTCCTTCCGGGAGATAGGGCGGATATTCGGCAAGACGGAGACCTGGGCCCGTGTGACCTATCACCGGGCGAGGCTGAAGATACAGGAAAGGATGGAGGGCGAAGATGGATAAGGGCTGCGATGTGGTCCGGGACCTGCTGCCCCTGTATGTGGACGGGGCGTGCAGCGAGGCCAGCCGCGCTCTGGTGGAGGAGCACGTGAACGCCTGCCCCGCCTGTGCCGATATGCTGGCGAAGCTGCGCAACAGCGCCTGCGAGGACTCCCTCCGTCAGGAGGCCGCCGCCGTGATGGCCCCCCGGAAGTGGCGCAACCGGGCCTTTGCCGCCAGCTGCGCCCTGGCGGGGTTTTTGTGCGTCCCGGCCTGCCTGCTGGCGGCCATGGCTCCAGGCCAGGGCATGGGCGGGGGGATGTGGATGCTCCTGCTGGCGCCGTCGCTGCTGGTGGAGACGAGCGTGACGCTGCTGCCTCTGCGCAGCCGCCGCTATACGGGCCGGTGGACGCTTCTGGGCTTCACCGCCAGTCTCCTGCTGCTTCTGACGGCCTGCGCCGTCTACACCCAGCGGTGGTATTTCGCCCTCTGCGCTCTGGGGCTGTACGCGGCCTCGGCGGTGTTCCTGGCCCCCTGGGCGGTGCGTGAGCTGCCCCTGCGGGGGGTGCTGGGACGGAAAAAGTGGCTGGCCATCGTCCTGTGGGACGGGGGCTTTGCCCTGCTGCTGGGGCTTGGCTGGTGCCTGATGGGAACGGCTTCCCGCCCCTGGACCGCCTGGCTGGGGATAGGAGGACTGGCGGCCCTGTTGGGGGCGGCGGTGTTCGTCCTGGCGAGGAAGCTGCCGATGGACCGGCTGGTGCGACTGGGCCTTTGCGTGACCGTGGCGGGCAACGCCCCCGGGTGGCTGTACAGGCCCTTTCTCCAGCTGACGGGAGCGGCCGGGACAGGCGCGGGCCGGACGGTGTGCGCCGTGCTGCTGGCCGCGGCCACGGCCGCCGGTGCGGCCCTGGCGCTGACCGGGGCCTGGCAGGCCTGGCGGCGGAGCGTGAACAGGAACGGATAAGAAAATGGACAAGCTGAGAACGGCCGCCGTCATCCATCTGGACCGGCTGGCGGCCAACGTGGAGAATATCAAAAAGCGTCTGGGCCCCGGCGTGGCGCTCATCGCCGTGGTGAAGGGCGACGCCTACGGCCACGGCATCGCGGGGATATATCCCACTTTGCGCCGGTGCGGCACGGCGGGCTACGCGGTGGCCTACTGGGAGGAGGGCGCGGCCCTGCGGGAGGCGGGGGCGGAGGAGCCGGTGTATCTGCTGGCCCCCATCCGGGACGAGGAGCTGCCCCGGCTTTTGGAGCACAGGCTCATCCCGGCCCTGTATGACGCGGACACGGCGGAGCGGCTCAACGCCCTGGCGGCGGCGGCCGGAACGGCGGCCCCGGTGCAGATAAAGCTGGACACGGGCATGCACCGCATCGGCTTTCCGGCGGAGGAGAGCTCCCTGGAGCCCATCTGCCGCATCGCGGCCATGGACCATCTGCGCGTGGTGGGGGCCTTCACCCACTTCGCCCGGGCGGACGAGCTGGACTGTCCCATGACGGAGAAGCAGACGGAGCGGTTTCGCTGGATGCTGGCCGCCCTGAAAGAGCGGGGCGTGGCGATACCCGCCGTCCACGTGGCGAACAGCCCCTCCATCCTCCTGCGGCCCGGCGTCCAGATGGATGCGGTCCGGGCGGGGGACGTGCTGTACGGCCTGTGCCCGGTGGAGGAGGACATCTGGCCGGAGCAGGGGCTTAAGGAGGTCATGACCTGGGAGAGCTATGTGGCCATGGTGAAGACCGTCCCGGCGGGAGAGCCGGTGGGCTACGGCGGGACCTTCGTCACCGAGCGGGAGACGGTGCTTGCCACCGTGCCGGTGGGGTTCGTGGACGGCTACAGCCGCCGCCTGTCCAACCGGGGCCGGGTGCGCATCCGGGGAAAAATGGCCCCGGTGGTGGGCCGGGTGTGCATGGACCAGTTCATGGCGGACGTGACCGATATCCCCGGCGTGGTCCGGGGCGACCGGGTGGAGCTGCTGGGAGAGGGGATGACCATTTTGCAAATGGCGGACCTGCTGGACGCGAACGTAGACGAGATCGTCTGCGGCGTGTCCAAGCGCGTGCCACGGGTATACACCGGCGGCTGATACAGAAAATACAACGGAGAAAACACAGGAGGCAGACCTTATGCCGGACATGAAATACTTCCTCAAGCGGGTGGGCAACATCAGCTTCGACAAGATGGGCGGGGCCATCGACTTCGTCCACAAGAAGACGGGCAAGAGCAAGGCGGCCATATTCGCGGACATGGTGTACTGCACGCTGAAATACGGCGCGGGGTATTACGACTATCAGATATTCGGCTTCGCCGAGCTGACGGCGGCCCAGCGGGAGACCTTCGTCACCCGCCTGGTGAGCAAGAAGCTTAACGAGTTTCTCAACGACGACGCCTATACCCACCTGTTCGACAACAAGGACGAGTTCAACAAGCTCTTCGCCAGGTACATCCGCCGGGGCTGGCTGGTGGTAGGCGAGAGCACCAAGGAGCAGATGCGCGCCTTCACCCAGGGGAAGGACGAGGTGTTCATCAAGATACTGGACGGGGAGTGCAGCCACGGCTGCGAGCGCATCCATTTGAAGGACTGGCCCGACTTCGACAAGCTCTATGACCACATCCTGGCCGGGAACTTCGGGCTTTTGGAGGACGTGGTGGACCAGCACCCGGACGTGGAGAGGCTCCACCCCGGCTCGGTCAACTGCCTGCGGGTCATCACCCTTCTGGACGACGACGGGGAGCCCCACTTCCTCTACGCGGTGCAGAAGATGGGCATGGGAGACAGCTTCGTTGACTGCAACTGCCTGTTCGCCCCGGTGGACCCGGAGACCGGGAAGATAAAATACCCCGCCCACTCCGGCAACACCCCCCTGGGCCTGGTGTACACCGAGCACCCGGACACCCACGTGACCCTGGCCGGTTATCAGCTCCCCTTCGTTCCTGAATCGGTCCGGATGTGTCTGGAGGCGGCCAAGGTGGTGCCCCAGGTGCGCTATGTGGGCTGGGACGTGGCCATCAGCCGGGACGGCCCGGAATTCATCGAGGGCAACACCTATTGCGCCCACGATTTCTGGCAGCTGCCGCCCCACACCCCGGACAAGACCGGGGTCCTGCCCCTGTTCCAGAAGTATGCGAAAGGCTTTAAGCGCTGAGCGCGGAAAGGAGATAGATATTCATGTTGGAAGTATTTGAGAGCACAGAGTCCCAGGTCCGGTCCTACTGCCGGAAGTATCCCGTGGAATTCGACCGGGCCCGCAACGCGGAGATATGGTCCGTGGACGGGAAGCGGTACATCGACTTTCTGGCGGTGGCCGGGTCCATGAACTACGGCCACAACAACCCGGAGATCAAAAAGGCCGTGCTGGACTACCTGGCCGAGGACCGCATCATCAACGCTCTGGATATGTACACCGCCGCGAAGGAGGACTTTCTCGTCACCTTCCGGGACCAGATCATGGTCCCCAGGGGCCTGGATTACAAGGTCATGTGCTGCGGCCCCACGGGCACCAACGCGGTGGAGGCGGCCCTGAAGCTGGCCAGGAAGAACAAAAAGCGCAACGGCGTCATCGCCTTCGGCGGGGCGTTCCACGGCATGAGCCTGGGCAGTCTGGCCCTGACCACCGACCGGACCAGCCGGGAGGGGGCGGTGGTGCCCCTGGAGAACGTGTCCTTCGTGCCCTACGACGGGACGCTGGACTCCCTGGCCTACCTGAAGTGGGTCCTGGCCGACGATCACTCGGGCATCGACAAGCCCGCGGCCATCGTGCTGGAGACCGTCCAGGCGGAGGGCGGCATCAACGTGGCCAGCGTGGAGTGGCTGCAGGAGGTACGGCGCATCTGCACGGAGAACGACATCCTCATGATCGTGGACGATATCCAGGTGGGCAACGGCCGCGTGGGCTGGTTCTTCTCTTTTGAGCGGGCGGGCATCGTGCCGGACATGGTGACCCTCAGCAAGTCCATCAGCGGCTTCGGCCTGCCCATGGCCCTGCTGCTCATCAAGCCGGAGCTGGACATCTTCCGCCCGGCGGAGCACAACGGCACCTTCCGGGGCAATCAGCTGTCCTTCGTGGGCGGCGCGGCCGGTATCCGATACTTCAACGCCCACAAGCTGGACCAGGAGGTCCGCCGGAAGGGCGAGATCATCCGCAGGTTCCTGGAGGAGGAGATAGCCCCGCTGGACGGGCGTCTGTCCGTCCGGGGCCTGGGCATGCTGTGGGGCGTGGATTTCGGCGCCATCGACCCGGCCATGGCCATCGGCGCGGTGCACCAGGCCTTCGACCGGGGGCTCATCCTGGAGGTGGCCGGGCGGGGCGACAGCGTGCTGAAGATCATGCCGCCGCTGACCATCGGTGACGACACCCTGGCCGAGGGCTTGGCCATCGTGAAACAGGCCGTCCAGGCCGTCCTGGCATAAGAAAAGCCCCTTCAAAACGCTTACAGCGGATGGCATCATTGCCATCCGCTGTAAAAGTTATATGTTATATACGGCTGTCACGCCCCCAGATAGCGCACGATGAGGGCGCACACCTCGGCTCTGGTGGCGGTGGCGGCGGGACGGATGGTCCCGTCACCGTAGCCGGTGAGAAGACCCTTTCCCAGCGCCCAGGCCACGGCGCTCTCAGCATAGCCCTGGACAGAGCCGCCGTCCGTGTAGGACCCCAGGACGGCGGTGTCTGCCGCCGGGCTGCCCGCCAGGCGGTACAGCATGGTGACCAGCTGCTCCCTGGTGATGGACGCCTCTGGGGCGAAGGCGGTGGCGCTGACGCCGTTGGTCACGCCGCTGGCGGACGCCCAGCCCGCGGCGGAGCCCACCTCGCCGCTGGTGTCGGAGAACACATTGGCCCCGCCGGGGGAGCCCATGGCCCG
>CANRNA010000002.1 GCA_947631805.1 uncultured Oscillospiraceae bacterium
ATGGCGATGAAGAACCGGCTCTGGCCCGGGTCGCCCTGGCGGCCGGAACGGCCCCGGAGCTGGTTGTCGATGCGCCGGGCCTCGTGGCGCTCGGTGCCCAGGATGAACAGGCCGCCCGCGGCCCGCACCTGCTCGGCCTCCGCCGCCGTCACCTTTTTGTGCTCCGCCTGGCGCTCGGCGAAGAGCTTTCTCGCCTCCAGGATGGTCTCGTCCTCCGTCTCGGCGTAGCCGGTGGCCTCGGCGATGACGTCCTCCTCGTACCCTGCCTTTTTCAGGTCCTGCCGGGCCAGGTATTCCGCGTTGCCGCCCAGCATAATGTCCGTGCCGCGCCCGGCCATGTTGGTGGCAATGGTCACCGCCCCCAGCTTGCCGGCCTGGGCCACGATCTCCGCTTCCTTTTCGTGGTGCTTGGCGTTGAGCACGCTGTGGGGCACGCCCTTCATTTTCAGCAGCTTGGACAGGTACTCGCTCTTTTCGATGCTCACCGTGCCCACCAGCACCGGCTGGCCCTTCTCGTGGCAGTCGATGATCTGCTGGATGATGGCCCGGTTCTTCCCCGCCTCGTTTTTATACACCACGTCCGGGCTGTCGATGCGGATGACCGGCTTGTTGGTGGGCACCTCGATGATGTCCAGGTTGTAGATGGAGGTGAATTCCTCCTCCTCGGTCAGGGCCGTGCCGGTCATGCCGGACAGCTTGCCGTACAGGCGGAAATAGTTCTGGAAGGTGATGGTGGCCAGGGTCTTGTTCTCCCGCTGGACCTCCACCCGCTCCTTGGCCTCTATGGCCTGGTGCAGCCCCTCGGAATAGCGCCGCCCCAGCATCAGCCGCCCGGTGAACTCGTCCACGATGATGACCTCGTTGTCCTTCACCACGTAGTCGATATCCCGCTTCATCACCCCGTGGGCCTTGATGGCCTGGTTGATGTGGTGGGTCAGGGTGGTGTTCTCCAGGTCGGACAGGTTCTCCACCCCAAAATACTGCTCCGCCTTGGCGATGCCGTTGGCGGTGAGGGTGGCGGTGCGGGCCTTCTCGTCCACCAGGTAATCGGCGTTCTCGTCCGCTGTCTCGAACTCCTCCTTCTCCTCCACGGAGGTCACTACCCCCCGGCGCAGACGGCACACAAAGTCGTCCACCTGCCGGTAAAGGTCGGTGCTCTCGTCCCCCTGGCCGGAGATGATGAGGGGGGTCCTGGCCTCGTCGATGAGGATGGAGTCCACCTCGTCCACGATGGCGAAATGGTGGCCCCGCTGGACCATGTCCCGCTTGTACAGGGCCATGTTGTCCCGCAGATAGTCAAAGCCCAGCTCGTTGTTGGTGCCGTAGGTGATGTCGGCGTTGTAGGCCCTCTGCCGCTCCTCCCGGCTCAGGCCGTGGACGATCAGGCCCACCTCCAGCCCCAGGAACCGGTGGACCTTGCCCATCCACTCCGAGTCACGCCGGGCCAGATAGTCGTTCACGGTGACGATGTGCACGCCCTTTCCCTCCAGGGCGTTCAGATAGCTGGGCAGCACGGCCACCAGGGTCTTGCCCTCGCCGGTCTTCATCTCGGCGATGCGCCCCTGATGGAGCACGATACCGCCGATGAGCTGGACCCGGAACGGGCGCATGCCCAGTACCCGGTCCGCAGCCTCCCGCACGGTGGCGAAGGCCTCGGGCAGCAGGTCGTCCGTGGTCTCCCCCGCCGCCAGACGGGCCTTGAATTCGTCGGTCTTGGCCCGGAGCTGCTCGTCGGTCATGGCCTTGTATTGCGCCTCCAGGGCCTCTATCTTGTCCGCCAGAGGCTGGAGCTTTTTGACCTCCCGTGAGGAGTGGGAGCCGAAAATTTTGTCGAGGATCATCTTTCGCCTTTCTCAAAAGCGGGCGTGCCCGCCGTGTATGTCATACTTAACGATTGATTATATCATAAAACCGCCCGCTTGAAAAGAGAAAAAACGCGGAGGGGCCTGCGCCCCTCCGCCCCGTTTTTGGTCTGTCAATAGCCCCGCACGCCCTCCGGGGTGTCGATGATCGTCACGCACTCGGGCTCCACCGCCCGCAGCAGGGTCAGCATATCCCCCTCCGGGATGGACACGCACCCCGCCGTGGGCCCGCCGGTGGCGCAGTGCAGGAAGATGGCCGAGCCCAGGCCGGGCACGGCGGCGCTGTTGTAGTCCAGGGCCAGGGCGTAGTTATAGGCCGCCCCCACATCCAGCAGCTCCTCCGCCGAGGACCAGTCCGGCCGGACGTCGTCCACAGAGACGAACCGGTTATAGTACGCCGAGACCGGGTCGTCCACCCAGCGGTGGCTCCCGTCCAGCCGGGTATAGGGGATGGCGCAGCCTGGGTCGGGCCTGGCCCCGAAGGCCATGGTGAACCGAAAGGCCCCCATCGGGGACCTGCCGTCCCCCTCGCCGCACTTGCCCAGGCCGTTGGCCCCCACATAGCCGTCTGTGGAAAACGCCTCCGTCCACCGGCCGTCCTCCCCCTTCCGGTGGAAGGACACCCGCGCCCTGGACCCGGCGGCCTCCACGATGAGAAGCTGGCCGGTCCTCTTTGCCGCGTCCAGGCCGGACACCCAGTCCTCCGGCCCGGCGGGAGGCAGATATGATGCGCTGTCCTCATCCAGATAGAGCGCGGCGCCTATATGGCGGCGGAGGATGGAGGCGGGACACGCCTCGTCCACCGGCCCCAGGACCGTGTCCCGGACGGCCCCGGCCTTGGTGGGCCCAGGGACCACGCAGAACAGCCGCCCGCCCCGGAACAGCGCCGGGACCGTCAGGGTCAGGGCGTGGGTGGGCACCTGCTCCAGGGCGGCAAAGCAGCCGTCGTTGACCTGCTGCTGGCGGCACACCGGGTCCAGGGCCACCCGCTTGACCGGCACCGGGTCGTGGAAATCCGCCACCGGCGGGTCGTTGAAGGCGACATGGCCGTTCTCCCCGATGCCCAGGCACACGATGTCCGCCGGGTGCTCCTGCAAAAGCCGCCCGTACCGGGCGCACTCCGCCTCCCAGTCGGGGGCGGCGCCGTTGAGATAATACACCGCCCGGAAGGGGACCCTGTCAAAAAGCGCCGCCCGGAGGAAGTTGCCGAAGCCCTGGGGCGCGGCCGGGTCCAGGCCGCAGTACTCGTCCATGTGGAAGGCCCGTATCCGGCTGAAATCTATCGTCTCGTCCGCCGCCAGGGCGGCGAGCACCTCGTTTTGGGAGGGAGCGGCGGCGAAGATCATGGAGCACTCCTCCCGCCGTGCCAGCACCTCCCGGATGGCGGCGGCGATGTCCGCCGCGGCGGCCCGGCCCATGGCGGCCCGGTCCCGGTATATATTCACCCGCAAAGCGTCCGCTGCAAAGCTTTTCATATCGTTCTCCTATCCCTCGTAGCGCACTGTCCCGTCCGTCCAGACCCGGCGCACGCCGATGTCCCCGTCAAACAGCACCATATCCGCCTTCCGGCCCGGAGCCACCGTGCCTGTCACACGGGACAGGCCCAGAATGCGGGCAGGGGTAGCGGTGATCATCTCGATGGCGTCGGGCAGGCTGGCCCCCGCCAGAGTCACCATGTTGCGCACCAGCCGGTCGGCGGTGCACACGGACCCGGCGAACGCCTTCCTGTCCGGCATTTTCGCCACCCCGTCCTCGATGATGACCCGCTGGCCCTGGCTGAGACTGCCCAGGATGCTCTCCCCGGAGGTCTGCCCCGCCCCTCGCATGGCGTCGGTGACAAGGGCCAGCCGCCGGGGACCTATGAACCGGTAGGCCATTTGCAGCAGTTCCGGCGGCAGGTGGCAGCCGTCGGCGATGATCTCGCTCGTCAGCGCCCCCATCAGATAGGCCGCCTCCACGATGCCGCCCCGGCGAAAACCGTTCAGCCGGGTGATGGTGGAGGTGGCGGAATACAGGTGCGTCACGTGGGTATAGCCCGCGGCCACCGCCTCCCGGACCTGGCTGTAGGCGGCGTCGCTGTGGCCGATGGCAGCCGTCACGCCCCGGCGGACCAGCTCCCGGCCCATGGCCAGGGCACCCGGCAGTTCCGGGGCCAGGGACCAGCGGAGGATATCCGGACACCGGTCCAGCATCTCCTCGTACTCCTCCGGCCTGGGACAGCGCAGATGGGCCGGGTCCTGGGCCCCCGCCTGGGCCGGGGAGAAATAGGGCCCCTCCAGGTGCAGCCCCAGCATCCGGGCCCCGTCCCCGATGTCCGCCTTGCACCGGGCGAACACGTCAAAGGCGCCCAGCAGCTCCTCCCGGCTGGCGGACAGGGTGGTGGGCGTCATGCAGGTGGTGCCGTGGCGCAAATGGAGGGCGGCGGCGGTCCGCCATGCCTCCTCCGTGCCGTCCATGAAGTCGGCCCCGCCCCCGCCGTGGAGGTGGATGTCCACAAATCCGTGGGAGAGATAGAGCCCATCCCCCTCAAAGGCGGCCAGGCCCGGCTCGGCCTGACCCACCGGGGCCATGTCCTCTATCCGGTCCCCGTTGACGACCACGTCGCAGGGGGTGATGAGCCCGCTCTGGACGAGACGGACGTTCCGAATGACATGTCTCATGCCGTCTTCCCCTCCGCCTCCGCCAGCAGGCGGCGCAGGGCCTGGGCGCTCTCCGCCGCGGCCTCCAGGCCCCCGGCGGAAAAGGCCGCCCCGCCGGGCAGGCGCATCTGCTCGTCGGTGATGACCGACGTCTTCCGGTAATGGGTCTCCAATGACAGCCACCCGTCGTAGCCATCCCGGAGCAGGGCCCCCAGCAGGGCCGGGTAATCCACCGCCCCGTCGCCCACCCGCACGCACCGGGCCTGGCCGTCCGGCTCCCGGACGGCGTCCTTGATATGGATATGCCCTATCCAGGGCCGGACCGCCTCATAGCCCTCGGGATAGGGCCGCTCCCCCAGCGGGTCGAACAGGTCGTTGCCGGGGTCGAAAATGGCCCCCGCCTCCGGCGCGTCCAGCCGGGCCAGCAGGTCCGCCAGGGCGGCGTGGTTGGTGGTGTTCACGGTGGGGTCCGCCTCCAGCAGCAGCCTCTTGCCCCGGGCGCGGATCATTTCCAGCGCCGGGCCAAAGGCCCGGACCAGCTCGTCCGTCACCGCCGGGCCGGACCGGTCGGCGAAAAAGGCGAAGCCCCGGATAAGATTACAGCCCAATATGTCCGCCGCCGCGCACAGGCGCTCCAGCTTGTCCATCTCCTCCGCCGCCTGGTCCCGGCGGCACTTGAAAAAGGAGCTGGCCAGAGAGCACACCGCCAGCCCCGCCTCGTCCAGACGGCGGCGGTGATCTCCCAGCGCCGCCGCCGGTATTTTGTCTATGGGGGTATTGTCCACCGTGCGCAGCTCCACCCCATCCAGGCCGTTGGCCTTGGCGAAGGCGATGGCCTCGTCCAGGCTCTGGGTGGCCTCGTCGGTTATGAACGCCAGACGCATCATAACGCTCAAAACCTCACCGGCAGACCGGTCTGGGAGGACTGGTACACCGCGCATATCACCCGCACCGCCAGGGCCGCCTCCTCCGGGGGCAGCATGGGGGGCCTGTCGTCCCGCACCGCCTGGGCGATGTCCCGCAGCAGGCAGATGTGGCCGTAGATGCCGATGTCTATGGGGTTTTTCGCCCCGCCCACCGCCTCGTCGCCCAGGTCGGGCCGGGGCGGGGCGGCGGCCTGGTCGATGAAATCCCAGGCGATGATGTGCTGGTCGTCAAAGCTGACCGTGCCCTTCTCCCCGTAGATGGTGAAGGTGCTGGAAAAGCCCGGATAGGCGGTGGTGGCCCCCTCGATGACGCAGAGGGCCCCGGACTTCATCCGCAGCAGGGCGGCGGCGGTGTCCTCCACGGGGATATCCCGGCACATCGTCTCGGCCCGGCCGTATACGGTGTCCACCTCGTCCCCCAGCATCCACAGTATCAGGTCGATGCCGTGGACGCCCTGGTTCATCAGGGCCCCGCCTCCGTCCAGCTCCCAGGTGCCCCGCCACCCGGCGCTGTCGTAATAGGCCTGGTCCCGGTAGTAATTCAGCCGGGCCTCCGCCATACATATCCGCCCCAGGGCCCCCTCCGCCACCAGCTTTTTCAAAGCGATGGCCACCGGCATGAGCCGCCGCTGGAAGATGCACTGCATCTTCGTGCCGTTGCGGCGCACTGTCTCGGTGGCCTGAGCGATCTTTTCAGGGGTTATCTCCATGGGCTTTTCGCACACGATAGCCTTTCCGGCGTTGGAGGCGTCCATGACCACCTGGCCGTGGAGCCCGCTGGGCACGCACACGCACACGATGTCCACCGCCGGGTCGGCCAGCAGGTCGTGGTAGTCGTAATAGACCTTCTCCACCCCGTGGTCCCGTGCGTACTGGTCCGCCTTTTCCCGGACCACGTCCGCGCAGGCGTAAAGGGTACAGCCCTCGTCCCGGAGCTTTTTGAGGGCGCTGGCGTGGGTGAAGGCGATGATGCCGCACCCGATGATGCCGAAATTCATTCCATATCCTCCCTGGCCTCGCCGCCCTCGCCGTCGTCCGGCCCAGACAGGTCTTCTTCCTCCGGGTCCGCCTCATTGTGCAGAGTGACCTCGCCGATGGGCTGGCGGTAAGTATAAAAGTGGCTGCTGGAATAGCGCTGGCGGTACTCCACCGGGGACACCAGTTCCCGGTTTTTGAAGTACCGGCTGAAATAGTGCAGGCTCTGGAAGCCCACCATCTCCGATATCTCGCTGATGTTGTAGTTGCTGCTGAGCAGAAGCTCCTTGGCCTTGGTGATGCGCACGGAGTTGATGTATTTGATAGGCGTGGTGTGCAGCGCCGTCTTGAAGGCCTGGATAAGGGTGCTCTTGCTCACGTTGGCGAACCGGGACAGGTCGTCCAGGTTGATGGGCGAGATGTAGTTCTGCTGGATGAACTGTATCACCGGCTCCAGCTCCACGCCGCCCGCGGTGCGCATACCGCCGCTGCCGCTGACACGGCCGGGGAGCTCCGTCACCCGGCTGCGCCTGCTGCGCAGGAGCATCGCCAGGGCCAGGCCGAAGTAGTGGCACACGCAGTCGTAGCTGTAGGGGTCCTGGCGGGCGCTCTCCTCCATGATGTGGTCAAAATAGGACTGAAAGGTAAAGAAATCCACGTCAAGCTCCACCGGCAGCCTGGCCAGGTCCTGGGCCAGGGCGCCGTCCGCCACGTTGAACTTGATGTCCATCAGCTGGGGGTTGCTCCCCGCCTCGTCCAGCAGGATGGAGTGGGGCGCGTGGGGCCGGATGAGGAACACCCCGTGCTCCCGGATGAGGACGGTCTGCCCGCCCACGGTGATGCGTCCGCCGCCCTTCAGCGCGGCGATGATCTGGTAATAGCCGTGGCTGTGAGACTCATTCTCCCAATATTGATAATATTTGCCTGACCACAAAACGTCGAACTCATACACGGCGGCCGCTTCCTTTCTCATGCCAGCTCAAATATTGGTACAG
The DNA here is from genome assembly GCA_947631805.1 of uncultured Oscillospiraceae bacterium. Classification (GTDB taxonomy): domain Bacteria; phylum Bacillota; class Clostridia; order Oscillospirales; family Oscillospiraceae; genus CAJOIG01. The sequence goes on from CANRNA010000002.1 coordinate 7,398, forward strand.
TTCTCTATTTCACGCATTGCGGCTCCGCCCGTCCGGACGGGGCATATTCGGCTCTCGCGCCGCTGCGGCCTCATTATAACACTTTTTTCGCAAATTGTCTCAATTATCAAAAAATTTTTTAAAAATATAGGCGTTATGTGCAAACTGCAAAAAATAACGGCTAAAGATTTCCCCGTCTGAGTGTGATATAGTATAGTAAAAAGAATCTGTCTGCGAGGTACCGCCCATGAAGATCGCCATGCTGCTGGACCAGGTGGTCTATCCCCAGGTCATCAACCCCAAGACCGCCGAGCGCTTTGCCGCCCTTGGCGAGCTCGCGTTCAACCGGACGCGGGAAAACGACCCGGAGAACGCCCGGCGCATTTTGGAGGGGGCGGATTTCGCCGTCACCAGCTGGGGCTGCCCGGCCTTCACCGGCCAGCTTCTGGACGCCGCTCCGGGGCTGAAGATGGTGGTCCACGCCGCAGGGAGCGTGAAGAGCATCGTCACCGACGAGCTCTATGACCGGTCCGTCCGGGTGGTGTCCGCCGCCCGTGTGCTGAGCACCGGCGTGTCCGAGACCACCCTGGGCCTGACCATCGCCGCGGCCAAGAACCTCTTCGCCCTGAACGCCGAGACCCACGCCGGGGGCTGGTCCCACACCGGCGTCACCGAGATGTACGACATCACCATCGGCATCGTGGGCTTCGGTCTGGCGGGCCGCCATTACGCCGAGCTGCTGCGGCCCTTCGACGTGGAGGTCATCGCCTCCGACCCTCTCGTCTCCGCCGAGGCCATGGCGGCCTGCGGGGCGCGGAAGGTCACCCAGGAGGAGGTCTTCACAAAAAGCGATATCGTCAGCCTCCACGCCCCGGAGCTCCCCAGCACCTATCACCTGGTGGACCGGGACACCCTGGCCTCCATGCGGGACGGGGCCATCCTCATCAACACGGCCCGCGGCAGCCTCATCGACGAGGCGGCCCTGGCGGAGGCACTGGAGGCCGGGAAGCTGAAATACGCCTGCCTGGACGTGACGGACCCGGAGCCCCCGGCGGCCGACAGTCCCCTGCGCCGCCTGCCCAACTGCATCCTGACCCCCCACCTGGCCGGGCAGGCGGGCAACGGCCTGCAGCGCCTGGGAGACCACTGCTACACCCAGATACGCAACTACATCGAGGGGGCCCCCCTCCAGGGCGAGATAACCAGGGACATGCTCGCCACCATCGCCTGATATGCCCGTTATACGCGCCTGCTCCCTGACGTGGAAGCGCCAGCCTCTGAAAAGGGGCTTCGGCTTCAAGGGCGGCAGCCTCACGGAGCTGTGGCTCGTCCGGTGTGCCCTGGAGACGGACACCGGCCTCGCCGCCTGGGGCCAGAGCGTCCAGAGCGTGCTGTGGAGCGACGGGGCCGTGTTCGCCCGCTGGGGCCAGGAGCGGGGGAATGAGCTGATGCTCTCCCTCACCCGCCGGGCTCTCTCCTGGCTGGAGGGAGCGCCCCTCCGGTACCCGCCGGAGATGCTCCGGGACCTTCTTCCCCGGCTGATGGAATACGGCCGGGAGACCACGGACACCCCGGAGCTTCGCCCCACCTTTGCCCTGAACGCCCTGACCGGGGTGGACTGGGCCCTGTGGAAGCTGTGGCGGCAGGCAAGCGGCGGACCGGGCTTTGACGAGCTCATGGCCCCCTATCTGCGCCGCCCCCCGGTCCGCTCCCAGGCTTTGGGCCTCATCCCCCTTCTCAGCTACGACACGCCCCCCGAGCAGGCCGCCGCTCTGGCGGACCGGGGCTGCTATCTGTTCAAGATAAAGATAGGCTCCGACCCCGGCGGTCTGGGGGACCGTGAGCAGATGCTGGACTGGGACGGGGAGCGGCTGGCCGCCATCCACGCCCTGCTGAAGGACAGGCGCACCTCCCGGACCGACTGCGGCCACCCGGTGTACTACCTGGACGCCAACGGCCGGTATGACACACGGGAGCGGGTGGAGCGGCTTTTGGACCGGGCGGACAGTATCGGCGCCCTGGAGCGCATCGTGCTGCTGGAGGAGCCCTTCCCCGAGGACGCCTTGCAGGATGTAAGCGGCCTGCCCGTGCCGGTGGCCGGGGACGAAAGCGCCCACTCCGCCGCCGACGCCGCCGCGCTCATGGACCGGTACGGCTACCGGGTGATGGCCCTCAAGCCCATCGCCAAAACGGTCTCCGTCTCCCTGGAGGTGCTCCGGGCAGCGGAGGAGCGGGGTGCGGCGTGCTTCTGCGCCGACCTGACGGTGCCGCCGGTGATGGTGGAGCTGAACAGGCGCTTCGCCGCGGCGCTGCCTCCCCTGCCGGGGCTGCGGGTGGGGGCCTTTGAGACCAACGGAGAGCAGAATTACGTCAACTGGGCAGAGCTGACGAGCCGGGGGCAGACCGGGGACGCCCCCTGGACCCGGCCCTGGGACGGGCTCTGCCATCTGGGAACAGAGTATTACAGGCACGACGGGAATATTTGGACGGAGGGATAAAATGAGACCCGTTCGTTACGCGGTGATAGGCTGCGGCATGATAGCCGCCTATCACATCGCCGCCATCCGGGCCCTGCCCGACGCAGAGCTGGCCGGTGTGTGCAGCCGCACCTATGAAAAGGCGGCCGAGTTCGCCCGGCTGCACCGGACAAAGGCATACGGCTCCATCCAGGAGGTGTGGGACGACCCCGCCGTGGATGCGGTGTGCGTGTGTACGCCCAGCGGCCTGCACGCCTCCCTGGCCCTGGAGGCCATCGCCCACGGCAAGCACGCGCTGCTGGAAAAGCCCCTGGCTCTGACCGTCGAGGACTGCGACAGGATCATCCGGGAGGCGAAGAAGAAGGGCGTTCTGGTGGGCGTGGTGAGCCAGCTGCGCTTCTCCCCCGCCATCCAGCAGACAAAAAAGGCCATGGAGCGCAAGGTGCTGGGAAAGCTGGTGTGCGCCGACCTCTACATGAAATACCACCGCAGTCAGACATACTACGACTCCGGCTCCTGGCGGGGCACGAAGGCCATGGACGGGGGCGGGGCCCTGATGAACCAGGGCATCCACGGGGTGGACCTGCTCCAGTATCTGGCCGGACCCATCACCACCATTTACGCCCGGGCCAAGACCATGACCCGCAGCATCGAGGTGGAGGACACCCTGTGCGCCGTGACCGAGTTCAAAAACGGGGCCATGGGCGTCATACAGGCCACCACAGGCATTTACTCCGGCTTCTCCCGGCGGCTGGAGCTGTGCGGCGAGAACGGCACCATCATCCTGGAAGAAGACCGCATCCTTCTTTGGGACGTGGCGGACGACAAGGGTCTGCCACACGACACCACCGGGGGGATGGACGTGCGCAGCAGCTCCGACCCCACCCTGATCGGGCTGGCCGGGCACCGGCGGCAGCTGGCCAATTTCACCGCCGCCGTCCAGGGCCGGGAGGCCCTTTTGGTAGACGGGGCGGAGGGCCGCAAAGCCCTGCGCATCATCCTGGGCGCCTACCGCTCCGCGGCGGAGGACCGCCCCGTCCGGGTGGAGGAGGTGTGACCGATGCGTAAAATACACGTGATCGGCTGCCGACCCGCCCGCTTTGAAGAGGGCTTTGCCCTGCTGAGCCGGGACCTGCGCATGGCGCAGGCCCCGGACGGCTATACCGTGGAGCTGGCACAGGGGGACTGTCTGGCCCTCTCCGCCGACGGGGACGGTGCCCGCGTCCAGTGGCACGTGCCCGTGGAGTGCTGGCGGGCCCTGAGCATTCTGTCCCAGCGCTGGGGCGAGACCTTCTCCGTGACAGAGCGGGCCTGCTTTGAGACTCTGGGGGTCATGTTCGACGTGTCCCGCAACGCGGTGCTCAAGCCGGAGACCCTGCAATTCTTCTTCCGAAAAATGGCCCTGCTGGGCTTCCATCTGGGGATGCTGTACACCGAGGACACGTACGAGGTGGACCGGTATCCCTACTTTGGCTATCTCCGGGGCCGGTACAGCCAGGACCAGCTCCGGGCCCTGGACGACTACGCCGACGCCCTGGGCATCGAGCTGTGCCCCTGTATCCAGACCCTGGGCCACCTGAACCGGGCCCTCCACTGGCCCGCCATGGAGGGGATGAAGGACACGGAGGAAGTCCTTCTGGTGGACGACGAGCGGACGCAGGCCTTCATCCGGGCCATGCTGGAGAGCGCCTCCGCCCCCTACCGCTCCCGGCGCATCCACATCGGCATGGACGAGGCCCACTTCCTGGGCCTGGGGGCCTATCTGCGCCGCCACGGCTACGCGAGGCCCTTCGACATCATGCGCACCCACCTGGCCCAGGTGAGCGCGATGGTCCGCTCCCTGGGCCTGGAGGCCATGATGTGGAGCGACATGTATTTCCGCCTGTCCAGCCCCACCGGGGGCTATTACGACGCCCCGGACCTGGACCGGGCCGCCCTGGCCGCCGCGCCGGAGGACATCACGCTCGTCTACTGGGACTACTACCACGCCGGCGAGGAGGACTATGACCGGATGTTCCGCCTCCACCAACGGTTCGCCGCCCCCACGGCCTTCGCCGGGGGGATATGGACCTGGACGGGACCGGCCCCCCACTATGAAAAGACCCTGGAGACCTGCCTGCCCGGCCTGCGCCAGGCAAAGGAGCACCGCGTGCCCCTGGTGCTGGCCACGGCCTGGGGGGACAACGGCGGGGAGTGCTGCTCCCTGGCGGCGCTGTACGGTCTGGCGGTATACGCCCAGTTTTGCTACACCGGCGAATACGACCGGGCCCAGACGGACGCCCGGTTCCGGGAGACGGCGGGGGCCGACCCCCAGGCGTTTTTGGACCTGACACGCTTCAACCGGCTCCCTGGGGTGAAGGACTGGTCCGTGCGGCCGGTGAACGCCTCCAAATTCCTGCTGTATCAGGACCCCCTGGTCCCCCTGTACCAGGCGGATATGGAGGGAGTGGATATGGCCGCCCACTACCGGCATCTGGCCGCGGATTACCGCCAGTACCGGGTGGAGAACCCCTCTTACCGGCTGCTCTTCGACTTCTACGCCCAGCTGGCGGAGACCCTGGCGGACAAGTGTCTGGTCCATCAGCTGGCAGGGCCCGCCGTCCGGGCCGGAGACCGGCAGGCTGTGGGTGAATGCGCCGCCCTGGCGGAGCAGGTGGCCCAGTCCATGGAGGCCCTGCGCCGCCGCTGGCGGGAGCTGTGGTACGCCGTCAACAGGGTGTACGGCTTTGAGATATTGGACATCCGTCTTGGCGGCTGCGCCGCCCGGCTGGAATCGGCGGCCAGCCTGCTGCTGGATTACGCCGCTGGTAAGATAGACACCATTGAGCCTCTGGCGGAGGACCCTCTTCCCTACACCCGTCTGCCGGACGGGGCGCTGAAGGGGAGCTACGCCTGGGGCGAGATCGTCTCCGCCTGTAAGGCGGACCTTTGAGGGAGGGAGACCGATGAGAAAGAAAGTGACCGCCGCCGTGTGCGGCTTCGGCATCCGGGGCGCGGAGGCCTACGCGGCCTATCAGCACATCCGGCCGGAGGAATTTGCCGTGGTGGCCGTGGCGGACCCCCGGCCCGAGCGGCTGGAGCTGGCCGAGCGGGAGTTCGGCGTGCCCCGCCAGCAGTGCTATACCACCGGCGAGGAGCTTTTGGCCCAGCCCCGGCTGGCGGACGTGATGATCATCGCCACCCAGGACCGGGACCACGTGCGCTATGCCCTGCCCGCCCTGGAAAAGGGCTATCATCTGCTGGTGGAGAAGCCCATCTCCCCCTCTCTCGGCGAGTGCATCGCCCTGCGGGAGAAGGCCCACCAGTGCGGCCGGGCGGTGGTGGTCTGCCACGTGCTGCGCTACACCCAGTTTTACCAAAAGCTCCGCCAGCTGCTGGATCAGGGGGCCGTCGGCCGCCTGGAGACCATCGCCGCCACGGAGAACGTGGCCTACTGGCACTTCGCCCACAGCTATGTCCGGGGCAACTGGCGGCGGCAGGAGGACTCCAGCCCCGTCATCCTGGCCAAGAGCTGTCACGACATGGACATCCTCCGCTGGCTGGCCGGTTCCCCCTGTCTGCGGGTGAGCAGCTACGGCTCTCTGGACTGGTTTAAGCCGGAGAACGCCCCCGCGGGCAGCGCGGACCGGTGCCTGGACTGCGCCGTCCGGGACGGCTGCCCCTACGACGGGGAGAAGATATACCTGGACAACCCCAAGAGCGGCTTCCGCTCCGGGGCCCGTCAGTGGCCCCTGACGGTCCTCTGCCCCCAGCCCACGGAGGGGGCGCTGTACGCGGCGCTGCGCACTGGGCCCTATGGCCGGTGCGTCTACCGGTGCGACAACGACGTGGCCGACCACCAGGTGGTGAACATGGAGTTTGCCGGAGGCGTCACCGCCACCTTCTCCATGAGCGCCTTCACCCAGGGCTGCTACCGCACCGTCCGTCTGATGGGCTCCATGGGAGAGCTGGAGGGCAATCTGGAGGAGAACACCATCTACATGCGCCGGTTCGGCCAGCCGGAGAAGGTCATCGTCCTCGACCCGGTCCAGGACGAGTTCGCCGGGCACGGGGGCGGCGACTCAAAGCTGATGGAATACCTGTGCGCCATGGTCTCCCGGGGAGGCCGGGACGCCCTCACGTCGGTGGACGTGTCCGTGGAGAGCCACCTGATGGCCATGGCCGCGGAGCACAGCCGCCTCCACGGCGGCGCGTCCGTGGAGCTGGCCGCTTTCGGCATATAAGAAAAAACAGCGCGTCTCCCCTCGTGGGAAAACGCGCCGGTCTCGTCAAGGGGTCCGCCCTGGCCGCGCTCCGGCCAGGGCGGACTTTTCTATAGGAGATGCCCCCTCAGCCCTGGTCCACCAGGGTCCGCTCCAGGTCGCCCCGCAGATACAGGCATATCAGCGTCACGCCCAGCGCCGGGAGCAGCACCAGCACCGCCGGGACCGAATAGGGCAGCCACTGGTAGACCGCCGCCAGTCCCAGCCCGCTCAGGAGCGCCGCGCCCACGCCCTTCAGCCCCAGGCCGGGGATGAGCAGCAGGGCGTTTTTCCATATCTTCCCCAGGGGCAGGTCCACCAGGGCTATCTGGGAAAAGGCGTTGATAGCGAAGGCCAGCAGCGCCACGCCCTCCAGTATGAGGCAGCCGGGCAGCCACAGGGGCGCGCCCCCCTCCCGCTGGGCCGCCGCCACCATGCACAGGATGTAGGGCAGCAGCACCAGGGCGATGAGCCCCATGGTGGTCGCCCCCTGGCGGAAGTTGGCGGCGTAGCTGGCGAAAAAGCCCCGCCGCTCCCGGGCGGATACCCCCCGGGCGATGGCGAAGCCCGTCTCGAACATGGCCGCGCAGGCCGGTCCCGCCAGGCACAGCAGCGCCATGGCGGCTGTCAGGATGAGCACGCCGCCCACCGCCAGGAACAGGTGCAGCCCCACCGCGGCGGGCAGGAACGTGACCACGAATTTCAGGTTGTCCAGGAGAAGAGAGTACAGATTGGCCCGGATGGGCCCCGGCTCCGGGGCGGGGCCGTCCGGCCGCCCGGACAGATAGCGGACCTTTTTGCTCCTCTTCCGGTCCATGTCAGCGCCTCCTTTGGGCCAGCTTTTCGTCGATGAGCGCCCAGGCGGTCTCATCTCCGGGCCGCATCTCCGGGCGGAAGCCGAACCGCTTATAGATGCCGATGGCGGGCCAGCTGGTGGTCTGGGTGGTCAGGTATATCCCCCCGGCGCAGCCCTCGGCCCGGTAGATGTCCATGAGCGACGCCATAAGCGCCGTGCACAGGCCCCGCCCCTCGAAGGGCGGGGCGGTGGCCACCCAGTGGACACGGGCCATATCCGACCCCAGGTCCGCGCCGTGCCACAGGGCGGCGGTGGCAGCCGGTTCCCCGCCGGGGCCGTAGGCCAGCAGCATCCGCCGGGCCAGAAGCTCCGGTTCCGGGGCAAACTCCCTCTCGAACACGGCCTCCATCTTCTCCCGGGCCGCGCCGTTGTTGGCGGCGCACTGTATGGCCGCCCAGTCCCCCTCCCGGCCGGGCGCCCACCGCTCCAGGCGGAAGCCCTGGGGCAGCGGGGCGCTGTACAGGCCGGGCCGGGAAAGGCGCATCACCACCGGGTAATAGGCAACGGTCTCATCCAGCATACATTCATCCTATCTTGTCTGCCGGGCTCATTTCAGCCCGGACGTGGTGGAAATGCCGTTCAAAAACTGCTTCTGCGCCAGGAAGAATATCACGATCAGCGGCACGGTGAACACGGTGTTGGCCGCCATGAGCAGCTCCCACTCCGTCTTGGCCGCCAGCATGAAGCTCTTCAGACCCACGGCGATGGTGTACTTGGAGCTGGACTGCAAATAGATCAGCGGGCCGTTCAGGTCGTTCCAGCAGGCGATGAACACCAGCACCGCGATGGTGGTCAGCACCGGGCGGCACATGGGATAGACGATGCTGGTCAGGATGCGGAACTCCCCCGCCCCGTCGATGCGGGCGGCCTCGATGACGCTGTTCGGCAGGCCCTTCATGAACTGGCGCATTAAATATATATAGTAGGGCGTGCCGAAAAACCAGGGCAGGACCAGCGGGAAATAGGTGTCCAGCAGATGCAGGCGGCTCCAGGTGATGTAAAGGGGCACCTGGGTGACCTGCCAGGGTATCATCATGGTGGACAGTATCAGCGGGAAGATGATCTTCGCGCCCTTCCAGGGGACCAGGGTGATGGAATAGGCGATCATAGGGGTGGTCAGCAGGGCCCCCAGCACGGGCACCAGGGAGGTGAACAGGGTGTTTTGGATGTACTGGGCGAAATCCACCTGGCGGAATATCTTGACATAGTTCTCCCACTGGGGCTGCTTGGGTATCCACTCGATGGGGGTGACGAACAGGCCCTGATTGGGCTTGAGGGAGGTGGATATCATCCACACCAGGGGCATGATGAAGATAAAGGACAGGCCGATGAGCATGGCGTATTTCAGCACGCCGGTGAGGATACGGGCGGCCTTGGCGGCCGGGGAAGTGTGTTTCATCTCCGCGCCTCCTTATTCCACATCGTAGGTGACCATTTTATCACTGATGCGCAGGGAGATAAAGGTCACGATCATGACAATGATAAACAGTATGACGGCCAGGGCGCTGGCGTAGCCCATGTGCAGGTAGTCGAAGGCCTCCCTGTACAGGTTGATGCTGTAAAACAGCAGGGAGTTGGCCGGGCCGCCGCCGGTGGCCTGACCGGCCGCGCCGGTGAACATATTGAACACGAAGGCCTGGCTGAAGTACTGGAACATGCTGATGATGCCCATGATGAACTGGAACTGGATGGTGGGACTTATCATGGGGATGGTGATGCGCCAGAAGCAGGTCCACCGGTTGGCCCCGTCGATGCGGGCCGCCTCATACAGGTTGTTGGGCACGCTCTTCAGCGCCGCAAGGAATATCACCGCCATGCTGCCGCAGCGCCAGCAGTCCATGATGATAAGCGTGGGCTTTGTCCACGTGGGGTCATTCAGCCAGGACGGCCCCCGTATGCCGATGGAGGCCAGGGCGGAGTTGACGATGCCGTACCGGGAGTTCATCACCCACAGAAACAGCAGAGCGCTGGCCATGACGGGGACGATGTTGGGCAGATAGAATATCGTCCGGAACAGGGGCATGCCCTTGGCCCGTGTGTTCATAATGAGGGCCATGATCATGGCGAAGGAGATAAGCACCGGCAGCCCCACGATGACCATGAACATGGTGTTACTCAGGCCCAGCCGGACATATCGGTTCCCCACCAGGTCCCGATAGTTTTTCAGCCCTATGAAGTTGGGCTCCTTGAACATATTGTAGTCGGTCAGACTGTAATAGAAGGCCGAGCAGATGGGATAGAGCTGGAACGCCAGAAATCCGATGATCCACGGGGAGGCAAACAGCAGCCCCAGCCAGAAGAACTTTCTCTTCCGGCGGCTGGCGCCCAGCGCAGCCGGGGCCTCGTCCGTCCGCTTGACGGCCGTCATGGTGGACACAAGACCATCTCCTTTCCTATGGGGAAAGGCGGGAGGAGCGACCTCCCGCCTTTTTGCAGGCAAATGCGGAAACTGTGTCAGCCGCCCGGATCACTTGCCGTAGCCCACGAAGGGATCGGCGGAGGCCAGAGGCTGGATCTCGTCCACCACCATCTGCATGGCTTCCTCGGGGCTCATGCCCGCGCTGAAGACCATGTCGGCGTTGGCGGAGATGGAGTTCAGATACTCGTTGACAAAGCTGCAGCAGGGGAACGCCCGCAGATTGCCGTTGAGCATGGCGTCAGAGATGACCTTGATGTTCTCCGTGACCTTCGCACCCACAGCGGGGTCTTCCTTGGCGGCGCCCAGCTCGTCGGCCAGAGTGTCGCGCAGGTACTCCAGGGTGCTCCGGCGGGCATAGAACTGGCCGTTGCCGTACTCACCGGCGGCCATGACCTGCTGGTTCTCCTTGCCGGTCAGGCTGGCAAGGGCCTCCCAGGCCTCGTCGGGGTGCTCGGTCTTGGCGTTGATCTCCCACACGTTGCTGGTCAGCAGCGCGGTGGCCTCGGTGCCGGGGGCGTTGGGGAACCAGGCCATCTTCCAGTTCACGTCGGCGCCGTTCTCCGCCAGGTTGGCCTGGAGATTCTCCGAGTTCCAGCGCATGGCCACCTCGCCGGTCAGCACGGGGTCGTTGGGGGTGGCGCGGTTGCCGCGGACGGTGTCGCCGAAGTCATTGATGGTCAGGGCGTCCCAGCCGAATTCCTCTTCATAGAAGGCGTAGATGCTCTGGATGTACTCCAGCCAGGCGATGTTGGACTCGCTGGCGGCGGTGACGGTCTCGCCGTCCTCAGCCAGCCACTCGCTGTTGAACGCGGCGGACCACATCTCGGTGTCCAGCCAGGGCATGTTGGGCAGCAGGCCCAGACGCTTGATGGTGCCGTCCTCGTTGGCCTCGGTGGTGTCCTTGATGCACTGGAGCAGCTCGTCGGTGTCGGCGGGGAAGTGGTCCCAGCCAGCGTCGGCCAGGATGTCCTCCCGGTAGAACATGAAGGTGGTGGAATAGGTGTTGGGAACGCTGTAGAAGCTGCCCTTGTACCAGCTGATGGCCAGGGCGCCGGGCATGATGTCCTCATAGTCGAACTCGGTGTCGCTCTCATAATAGGGGGTCAGGTCCAGCAGCGCACCGGCGTCGGCCCACTGGGGAGCGTTGTTCCAATAGTTCATGAAGATGTCGGGGGTGGTGCCGCCGGCGATGGCGGTCTGGATGTCGGTGGCGGACTTTCCGCCCAGGACGGTGACGTGGATGCCGGGATGCTCAGCGTTGAACTTCTCGGCCCACTCGGTGTAAAACACGTGGGGGTGGCCCGGGGTGTCGGCCTCGCCGAACAGATGCCAGATGGTGATCTCCACCGGCTCATCCGCCAGCGCGGGTGCGGCCAGGCTCAGGACCATGACCAGAGCCAGCAGCAGGACTAAGAGCTTCTTCATAAAAAGTGATCCTCCTATCAAAATTTCGCCGGTAATTCTACTGTATACCTATGCGTTGATTAAAGCTTACCAAAAAAGCTCACAAATGTCTTTGCAGATTATACGAACCTTTTTGCACATTGCACAATATGATAGGGGAATGCTCGGAAATTATTTGGCGCGATAGACAGTATGACAGCTGGCCCTGGGAAACTGCCCTTCCATCGGGCCGGAAAAGCCCCGCGGGGCTCTCACCCAGCGGCATACATGGGTCCCGAGGCCGCCCCGTAGCTCTCCCAGAAGGCCCGGCCGTCATAGCTAGGGCCGTCCTCCTCCAGAGCGTCCAAGGGCACCTCCTTCCCGCCCCTGGCCCGTGACGCGGCGGCCGCCAGCATCACCCGCACCGACTCCGCCAGCTCCTCCACCGGGGCCAGGATATGGGGCTTGCCCTCCATATAGCTGCATATCTGCTCCACCAGCGCCTCATACAGCCGGTTGGAGTCCAGCCGGAGCTGATAGGTGGTCCTGGTGGTCATGATGGTCAGCGCGAAGGGCTGCCACACGCCGGTGAACGTGTTGAAAATGGCGCTCTGGCCCCCGGCGTACCGGACAAAATAGCTCTCGGCGTACTCATCCCCGCTCTGGCCCCGGCCCATATAGCGCACGGCCTGGGCGCCCGTGCCCAGGATGCCCCCGATGCACTCGGCGATGTGCACGCCGTAGTTGAACTCGTCCACCCCAGCCGTGCCGAACACCTGCACGATGCGCCCCCGCTCCTGCTCCGGTATGGCCAGAAAATCCCGGACCTCGAAGGCGTACCGGGCGCTGGACGCCCCCAGTATCACCGCTCCCCCGGCAGACAGCTCCTCCACCCGCCGCAGGTCCCGCAGATTCCCCACCAGGGGCTTGTCGATGAACACCGGCTTACCCCGCTGGATGAAGGGCATGGCGCAGCGCAGATGGTCGTCCCAGTCGCAGCCGTGTATAAAGCCGATGTCGCACATATCCGCCAGCTCCTCCAGGGTGGCGCACCGCCTCTCCAGCCCGAAGCGGCGGATGAAGCCCTCCACCTCTCCGTCGTCCCGAAACGAGTCGTTGTACACCCCCACATACCGGGCCCGGTCCCCCTTTTCCATGACCTCCCCGAACCCCATGGGGTGGGAGGTGTCGATATTCACAGCGCCGATACGTATCATAGCGATCCACCTCGTCATTCATAATGGCGCACATCTATATACGCGCCGCCGGAGCACCTCCCGGCATATATATTAGAACACATTCATAAATCCAGGTCAATATTATCCATCATTTACCGTGAAATCTTACAAACCCGTCGCAAAATCGTGCAATTCGCTCCGCCCCATCGCGGACGAGAAAGCGAGGCGGGAACGCCCCCTCCGGGCCGTTCCCGCCTCATTTTTGCCATTTGAATACATTCCGATCACGATCCGCTTTCCGGGATGGCGGGCGCCTCCTCCGCCGACAGGGAACTGCCCAGATACACGATCAGCATCTCTATAAAGATGAAGTTGATCGCCTGCTGGTCCAGAAAGTAATCCGCCGTCACAAGACGCGTAGATGGCAGCAGCACCTGGTATGTGGCATAGGCCGCCATGGGGCTGTTCTGGTGCATAGTGATCAGTATCGTGCAGGCCCCCCGCTGGCGGGATGACTGAATGGCGTCACTGATGATGGGCGTGGCGCCGCTCACGGAGAAGTAGATATGCACATCCTCCTGCTGCGCAGCGGCAGACAGGTCCCGGACCAGTACCGTATCCGACACGGCCTCCGCGTCAAAGTTCAGGGTGTGGAAATGATGGCGCAGCTGTTGGGCGCTGTAGCTGTTCCGGTTGAGCCCGAATATCTTCACCTTGCGAGCGTGCTTGATCCGGTCCGTGATCTGTTCCATCAACTCATCACTCACATACTCGGACATTTTCATGATGACCTTGTCATAAATCAACGCCAGAAGCTGCACTCTATTGCTGCTGGTCTGCTGTGCTGATCGCCCCGCGTGGACGAAAAGAGAGTAATCATAGCGGAACTCAATATAACCGGAATAGCCCAGCTTTTGGGTAAAGCGGAGCACCGCTGACCGGGACGCGCCGCACTGCTCGGCCAGTTCGTTGAGGCTGGAGCGCACCGTCTCCTGCCGGTGCTGGAGCACATAATCAGAAACTTTCTTTTCTGTATTGGTCAGTTGAGACCCGTATATGTTCAGTCGTTCCAAAAATTCCATACCAAAGCGGTCCTTTTTTATAAAATGTAACGATCATTGGTCCTGTGCATTATATCTCATATTGCCGTTTTTTGCAAACAATATCTCCGAGAAATGCACATAAGACGAAAATTTGTTCGTTTTTGGTGGACGGAAAGCCAATATTTTGGCTATTTTCCCATATTTCACATGACAACGGAAAAGTCGAAAATGACCATCTCAAAAAATAATCTTGCATTTTTAAAATTAGCAGTGTATAATCCACGATAACATTTGGGACAGAAATTCAAATAGTTATTATATTTGAAACTTTATCCCAAATCCGGCTGATGCAGGAGGTATTCCATGCTGAAATACATTATCCGGCGGCTGCTCATCGGGCTTCTGACAATGCTCTTTCTGATCACGGCCACTTTCTTTCTGATGCGCGTCATCCCAGGCTCTCCCTTTATCAATGACGACGAATCTGTGGCCGCCCAGAAGCAATACGAGCAGCTCAACGCCAAGTACGGGCTGGACAAGCCCTTGCCAGAGCAGTTTGGGATATACCTGAAGGGCCTGTTCCACGGCGACCTGGGCGACTCGCTCATCAAAAAGGGCAAGAGCGTCACCGACATCATCGGCAACAGCGCCCCCGTAACGATGCGCCTTGGCCTGACGGCGTTTGTATTCTCCATGCTCGTCGGCATCGGCCTGGGAACCGCGGCGGCTCTTTCCAAAAGCCGGGCACTGAACGATTTCGTCATGCTGCTGTCCACTCTCGGCGTGAGCGTGCCGAATTTCCTGCTTGCCGTATTTCTGATGCTGGTCTTCGGCGTCAATTTGCACCTGTTCCCTACAGTCGGGCTGAAGACGCCGCTGCACTACGTGCTGCCTACCATCGCCGTCTCCCTGCACCCCATTGCCATGATCTCCCGCCTCACCCGCACCAGCATGCTGGAGGTGATGCGGCAAGACTACATGGTCCTGGCCAAATCGAAGGGGACAGCCCGGTGGCTTGTGATCGTCCGGCACGGCCTGCGCAACGCCCTTCTCCCCATCGTGACATACGCAGGCCCCCTCATCGCCAACCTTCTCACCGGCAGTTTCGTAGTGGAAACGCTGTTCTCCATTCCGGGCATCGGCTCGGAATACGTCAGCAGCGTCACGAACCGCGACTACACACTGATCATGGGCCTTACGATCTTTATGGGGCTGCTGGTGATAGTGATGAACCTGATATCCGATGTGGCCGCGGCCATGGTAGACCCCCGGATCAAGCTGGACAAATAAAGGAGAGAGCATGGACAAAGAAACGATCACCCCTGTGCGTCTGCCCGATCCGCTGCCCGCGAATGCTTTCGACGCACTGCCGGACGAAGAACGCAACACAGAATTTATCGCCATGGAATCCAGGACCTATTTCCAGAACGTCTGGGCCAATTTCCGGCGAAACAAACTGGCGCTCACCAGTCTTTGCTTTATCGTTTTGATGTGCGTTCTGGCCATAGCGGTACCTATTCTCTCTCCCTACACTTACGACGGAATGGACGTGCAGGCCCTCAACCAGCTCCCCTCATGGAAGCACATCTTCGGCACGGATAAGTTTGGGCGGGATATCTTCGTGCGCGTGATGTACGGCGCGCGTATTTCTCTGTCCGTCGGCTTTGCCGCCGCCGGTATCAACCTCGTCATCGGCGTGATCTACGGCGGTATCGCCGGATATGTGGGCGGCAAGACAGACATGGTGATGATGCGCGTGGTGGACATGCTCTACTCCATTCCCAGCCTGTTGTATATCATCCTCATCATGCTGGTGTTCGGCAGCAACATGTTTTCCGTGCTGCTGGGTATATGCGTCTCCTCCTGGGTGGGGATGGCCCGGCTGGTGCGGACACAGGTCATGTCGCTGCGGGAGCAGGAGTTCTCTCTTGCCGCGGAGGTAATGGGAGCCAGCCGTACCCGCATCCTTTTCAAGCACCTGATCGTCAACTCCATCGGGCCTATCATCGTATCTCTGACGCTGATGGTGCCCTCCGCTATCTTTCAGGAGTCCTTTCTTGGCTTCGTTGGTATCGGCATTTCGGCGCCCATGTCCAGTTGGGGCACCCTGGCCAACGAGGCCCGGATGGTCCTCAACAGCTATCCCATTCAAATCGTCTGGCCTGTGCTGTCGATATGCCTGACCATGCTGGCGCTGAACTTCCTCGGCGACGGATTGGGCGAGGCCCTCGACCCCAAGAAACGGTAGGTGAAGACCATGTCAGTATTACGCGTTGAACATCTCTCGACCCAGTTTGCCACCGACCAGGGCACTGTGCAGGCCGTTCGGGACGTCTCCTTCTCCGTAGAGGCGGGAGAGGTCCTGGGCCTGGTCGGGGAATCCGGCTCCGGCAAAAGCGTGACCATGTTCTCCATCATGGGGTTGCTGCCCGGAAACGGCCATGTAGTGGATGGGCGTGTATTTCTCAATGACGAGGACCTGTCCGTGTCCGCCTTCGGCAGCGAAAAGGAATATGAAAAGAAGATGCAGACCATCCGGGGCAATCAAATGGCCATGATCTTTCAGGACCCCATGACCTTTCTCAATCCGGTCCTCCGCATCGAGACCCAGTTGATGGAGCCCATCAGAAACCACACCAAACTCAGCCGGGCGGAGGCGGCCGCCAGGGCGTTAGAGCTCATGGAGAAGGTGGGCATCCCCTCGCCGGAAAAGCGCATCAAGCAGTATCCCCACCAGTTCTCCGGCGGTATGCGGCAGCGCATCATCATCGCCATGGCCCTGGCCTGTGACCCCCAGCTCATCATCGCCGACGAGCCCACCACAGCTCTGGATGTGACCATCCAAGCCCAGGTCCTGGAACTGATCGGGCAGATAAAGGACAGCCTCCGCTCCTCTGTGATACTCATCACTCACGATCTGGGCGTGGTGGCGCAGACCTGCGACCGCATCGCCATCATGTACGGGGGAAAGATCGTGGAAACCGGGACGGCAGACGAGATCTTCTATATGCCGAACCATCCGTATACCAAGGGACTTTTGGGCTGTGTGACTGATCCGGAAAGCGATACGAACGAGCCGCTCACCCCCATCCCCGGCTCGCCGCCGGACCTGCTCAAGCCCCCCGCCGGATGTCCGTTCTTGGACCGGTGCACCCAGGCGATGAATATATGCCGGGACTATATGCCGGGACAGACGGTTTTCAGCCCGACGCATACCAGCTGCTGCTGGCTCAACGCACGAGGAGGTGAGGCCGGTTGACAGAGCCCATTTTGCAGGTCGATAACTGCCACGTATGGTTTGACATCAAAGGTGGGTTATTCACAAAAAAGCAGACCGTCAAGGCCGTGAACGGCGTATCCCTCCAGGTCAGAGCCGGAGAGACCTTCGGTCTTGTGGGCGAGTCAGGCTGCGGCAAAAGCACCCTGGGGCGCGCCATCGTCAAACTGTACAGGCCGACGTCAGGCACGATCCGCTACAAGAGGCAGGACATCACCGCTCTCAAGGGCGAACAGGCCCAGGAATACCGCAAGCATGTCCAAATGATCTTTCAGGACCCCTATGCCTCCCTTGACCCCCGCATGACTGTGAGCGAGATCATCCGCGAGCCCATGGATATCCACGATCTCTATCCGCGCAGAGAGCGGGAGGCCCGGGTCGTAGAGCTGCTGCAGACCGTAGGGCTCAAGCCCGACCACATCCGCCGTTATCCCCATGAGTTCTCCGGCGGGCAGCGGCAGCGCATCGGCATTGCCCGGACACTGGCGCTTGATCCGGAGTTCATCGTGTGCGACGAACCCATTTCAGCTCTTGACGTGTCCATCCAGGCGCAGGTCATCAACCTTTTGGAGGATATCCAGAAGAAATTGGGGATATCCTATCTGTTCATAGCCCATGACCTCTCCATGGTCAAACATATTTCCGACCATATCGGCGTCATGTACTTGGGCCATCTTGTAGAGATAGGCCCCAGCCGGGAGCTGTACCGCCACCCCCTGCACCCATACACCCAGGGGCTCCTGTCCGCCGTTCCTATCCCCGACCCGAAACGGGCCCGGGAGCGCCATCGCATCGTGTTGGACGGAGAGATCCCGACCCCCATCGATCCCAAGCCCTGCTGTCCCTTCGCCACCCGCTGCCCCAAGGCGATGGAGAAGTGCTTCTGCGCCGTACCTCCCTCCATACAGGTGGACGGACGGCAAGTGGCATGTTTTCTATATCAGGAAGGCGGCCGAGCCGCCTCTGAAATAAATATCAAGTAAAAGGAGAGAACGATGAAAAAAACTGTCAGATTATTAGCCGCTGTGTTGTGTCTGGCCCTGCTGGCCAGCTGCTCCCCTTCCGGGAGCAAGACGGAGGCCACACCGGAGCCGACTGCCGAAGCGACCGCCGAGCCCGTCGCCGAGGCCACGCCGGAACCTGCCGAGGAGGAAGAAGACACCGAACCCGCCGCCGAAGCTGTGGAGCACAGCTTCACCTATGCTCTTTCCAGTGAGCCGGATTATCTGGACCCGGCCATCTGCATGAACTCTAACACCAGCGCCGTGCTGGGACAGCTCTACTATCCCCTGTTCCGGTATGACAAAAATGGCAATGTGGAGAATCTTGCCTGCGAGAGCTATACCGTCAGCGAAGATGGCCTGACCTATACCTTCACCCTGGCCGACGGCAACACCTGGAGCGACGGTCAGCCTGTGACCGCTGCGGACTATGAGTTCGGCATGAAGCGCAGCATCGGCTACGGTCCCGATTCGGCCTACGCCTATCTGCTTTACAGCAATGTCGCGGGCGGCGCCGAGGCCAACGCGGATATGCTGGACGTCGCCGATATGACAGACGTCGCCATCCATGCCCTGGATGACAAGACCCTGGAGATCACCCTGGCGGCACCCTGTCCCTACTTCATTGGCCTTCTGAGCAACGTAGTGGCCTTCCCCCTGCGCAGTGACTTCGCAGTGGAGCACGAGAGCACCTGGGCCAATGATCCCTCCGTTCCCACCAATGGCCCCTTCCGCCTGGAAGTCGTCCATGACAAGGAAGAAGTCGTCATGGTCAAAAACGAGTATTACGTGCACGCCGATCAGATCGAGACTACGACCCTGACCGCAAAGATCATCACAGACCCGCAGGCCCAGCTTTCAGCCTTCCAGACCGGCGAGATCGATCTTGCCCTGGCTGTCCCCTCCGACGTGCTGAACAATTACGCGGACGACCCCGCCCTTCTGAACCTGGATGTGGTCAGCAACACCTTCCTTTGGATGAACTGCACCGGCGAGACCAACGAGGCTCTGGCAGATGTCAATGTGCGCCGCGCCTTGTCCATGGCTATTGACCGCGAGCAGCTCATCACCCTGATCGGCGCCAACGGTACGAAATACCCGCTGTACGGCTATGTGCCCAAGGGCATCGCCGACGCGGACGGCGGTGACTTCCGCACCAACGCCGACGAAGCGGGCCATTACGCCGACTTCGATCTGGAGCAGGCAAAAGCCCTGATGGAAGAGGCTGGCTTCAATGAGGACAACCGGATGCACCTCACGGTCAGCTATATCGGCTCCAATACCAACACCGATATCTGCGTAGGCCTGCAGGCCATATGGGAGGAGATATATGTAGACGTCGAGCTGAGCGCAGCCGAGCAAAAAGCTTATGCGGCAGCCAGAAAAGCCGGACAGTATGAAGTGGCTACCGGCTCCACCAGCGCCGACTATCTGGACCCGTTCTATTATCTGGAGCGCTGGGTCTCCTATAACCAGGGCTACAAGCAGGTAAATGATCCGCAGTACGACGAGATGATCGAGCAGGCCAACCTGCAGGCCGATTCCGCCGCCCGCATGGAGCAGCTCCACAAGGCGGAGGAATACCTGGTAGCAGACAACGCATACACGATCCCTCTGTTCGGTTCCAACCAGCTATACCTGATGAATCCCGCTGTCTCCGGTCTGAAATACGATCCTACCAACTCCGTCTATTTTGATGGTCTGACCTATTGAGGCTAATATAACTGGGAACGGTGCGTTGGCATCAACCAAGGCACCGTTCCTTTTAAAATGAAATGAAACGAGGACAACAAAGCTATGTACTGCAGCGAGAAGACTCTGGCGCTGATGGAAGAGCTGACCCAGCTCATCGGTATTTCCGGCCAAGAGCGGCACGTATGCCGCGCTCTGGCCAGCCGCTATGCGTGTTTGGCCGATGATGTCATCCGTGACTACAACGGGTCCGTTTACGCCGTCAAACGCTCCAAGAGCGCCTCTCCTTTCCGCGTGATGGTCTCAGCCCACAGCGATGAGGTGGGACTGATCGTCAGGCAGATCCGGCCCAATGGCCTTATCAAGGGCCGGGTGATCGGCGGCCTTTGGGAGGACATCCTCCCCGGCGCCCGGGTCCGGCTCCTCACAGACGAGGGCCGGGAATTTCGCGGGTGCGTCTCCACCCTCGCTCAGAAAGCGATGAAAGAGCGTCTTGGGAAGGAAAAAGTGCCGCTGGACATGGTCTATCTGGACTTCGGCTTCATCAGCGACGAGGATGCCCGGGCCAACGGCGTGCTGGAGGGCTGTCAAATCGTGGTGGACGGCCCCTTTCAAGTCCTGAACGGCGGCCGACGCCTTCTGTCAAAAGCCTGGGATGACCGGTTTGGATGTATTCTCGGCATCGAACTGCTGGAAAACCTCCGGGACACAGAACTGCCCTTTGATCTCTATGTAGGGGCAAACGTCCAGGAAGAAGTCGGCCTGCGCGGCGCCAGGACAGCGGCGGAACTGGTACGACCCGATCTGGCCGTAGTTCTGGACTGCACGGCCGCCAGCGATACAGAACAGTTCACACCGCCCTTCGGCGGCATCGGACAAGGCGTGATGGTACGCTACGCCGACGGCACATACCTGCCCAACCGCACGATGCTGCTCGATTACGTCTCTCTCCTGAAGAAGAACGGCATTCCATTTCAATTCCACGAATCCAAGGGCGGCACAGACGCAGGCTGCATCAATTCTTTCAGCCGCGGCGTACCTGCCCTCACCGCGTGTATCTGTGCCAGAAATGTCCACACGGGCAGCATGATGATAGACGCAGAAGATTATGTAAACTGTCTGAGGGCAGTTACCGCTTTTATCACGACGCTGAACAGCTCAAAGCTGGAGGCATACCGCAGCAACAACTCGTGACCTGCAAAGAAAATACCGTTATACATTGGGAAAGGAGCTCATCAAAATGAGTCTGAAGGACAATCGGGAAAAAATCATTAAACAGTCCGTTATGGGCCGCGTCCACCATCCGGTCCTCACCCCGCAAAAGGTATACCGCGTAGGCAGTGACGGCGGCGCCCGGTTCACACCGGCCCACGGCGGGATCACTTATGACCTGGAGATCGGCGACAGCTGTATGGGGCTGGTCGGAGATCACATCGAGCCTGGCGTCAGCTCAAAAAATGCGGACGAGATAGAAAACCGGGCCTACACCCACCTGTCCTGCATCGGGAATACAGCGGAGGTCGTCACAGGCAAGGCTGCCGGGGCAAAAGGTTATGTGACCGGGACCCACGGCGGCATCGACCATGTGATGATCTGGTTCTCCCAGGATACGCTGAACAAAATGGTCTGTGACGACAAGATACTCGTCCGGGCCTTCGGTCAGGGGCTTGCCCTGGTGGATCATCCCCAGGTTAAACTCATGAGCATCGACCCGGACCTGCTGGCTAAGCTGGGCATCACAGAGGAAAACGGGAAGCTCGTCATCCCCGTATCGGCTGTGATACCCGCCTGTCTGATGGGCTCCGGTCTGGGTGCCATGGAAATATTCGGCAGCGATTATGATATCATGACCCGCGATCCGGCTTCCTACGAAGAGTATCATCTGGGCGGTCTGCGCTTTGGCGACCTAGTATTCATCCAGGATCACCAATGCTTCCATGGGCCGGACTATCTCCGGGGCGCCGGTACGGTGGGCGTGATCGTCCACAGCGACTCTCATCTGTCCGGCCACGGTCCCGGCGTCACCCCCATTATGACCTGCCGTGAAAGCATTCTGGTACCAAAAATAGACCCACACGCAAACATCGCGTTTTACCTGGGCACAAAAAAGGCTGACTGACCGATGAAGACCGAGCAGCTCGGAACAGGAGACATCGGCAAAACCTTTTTCTTGCTGGCCGTTCCCTCTATTCTGGCGCAGATCGTGACTGTCATCTATAACATTGTAGACCGCGTTTTCATCGGGCAGCTTCCCAACGGGCGGCCCATGCTCGCGGCTATCGGCCTGTCAGCCCCTGTCACCCTGCTGATAACAGCTTTCACCGCGCTGCTCGGCAGCAGCGGCGCGCCTCTTTGCGCCATCCACCTGGGAAAAAACGAGCGGTTCGAGGCAGATCGCATCATGTCCAACAGCTTTGGCGCACTGATGATATCCGGCGTCATACTGATGGTCGTGTGCTTTTCGTTCTGCCGCCCGATCATGGCTATATTCGGCGCCGAGGCCGAGACGCTGGAGTATGCCCTGCGGTA
>CANRNA010000003.1 GCA_947631805.1 uncultured Oscillospiraceae bacterium
CTGCGCATCATCGAGACGGAGCTCGCCGTGGTCATCACCAACCGGGACGACCAGCTGAAGATCAGCGGCGAGGCGGAAAACGTCATGCACGCGGAGAAGGCCATCGACGGACTGCTGTCCCTGGCGGCCAGGGGGGAGCCCATTGACGGGCAGAACGTGCGCTACATCATCAAAATGGTCCTGGCGGGCCAGGAGGACAAGATCGGGGACCTGGCCAGGGGAGTCATCTGCGTCACGGCCAAGGGCCGCCCGGTCAAGCCCAAGACCATCGGCCAGAAGACCTATGTGGACGCCATCAAAAACAACACCGTGACGCTGGGCATCGGCCCGGCCGGTACGGGCAAGACCTATCTCGCCGTGGCCTGCGCCGTGGCGGCTTTCCGGGAAAAGCGGGTCAACCGCATCGTGCTGACCCGCCCGGCGGTGGAGGCGGGGGAGCGGCTGGGGTTCCTCCCCGGTGACCTGCAGAGCAAGGTGGACCCCTATCTGCGGCCGCTGTACGACGCCCTGTTCGACATGCTGGGGGCGGAGACCTATAACAAATACATGGAGCGGGGGGACATCGAGGTGGCCCCCCTGGCCTACATGCGCGGCAGGACGTTGGACGACAGCTTCATCATCCTGGACGAGGCCCAGAACACCAGCCGGGAGCAGATGAAGATGTTCCTGACCCGTCTGGGCTTCGGCTCCACGGCGGTCATCACCGGGGACGTGACCCAGATAGACCTCCCGGCGGACAAGGTGTCGGGGCTGAAGGAGGCCATGCGGGTGCTGGATGGGGTGGAGGACATCGCCATCTGCCGCCTCACCGGCGCGGACGTGGTGCGCCATGTGATCGTGCAGCGCATCATCGAGGCATACGAGAAGCACGCCGGGGAAAATCCCGCCGTGAAGACCTATAAGCCCAAGGGGCGGAAGGACGGAGGGCGGCGCTGATGGCGGGGCTGAAGCTGAGCGTGCGCTGCGAGCGGGGGCAGAGGTGTCCCAAAGAGCTTCGCGCCAGGATCAAAAGCGCGGCGGAGACCGTGCTGAGAGCCGAAGAGGTGGGCCAGCCCTGCGAGCTGTCCGTGCTGCTCACGGACGACGAGGGCATCCACGCCATCAACCGGCAGTTCCGGGACGTGGACAAGCCCACGGACGTGCTGAGCTTCCCTATGGGGGACACGGACCCGGAGACGGGGCGGCTGCTGCTGGGGGACATGGTGCTGAACGTGTCCAGGGCGGCCAGCCAGGGGGAGGAGCTCGGCCACGGGGCGGACCACGAGATCAGCTATCTCACCGTCCACAGCGTGCTGCACCTGCTGGGCTACGACCATGTTGACGAGGGACCGATGAAAAGAGAGATGCGCGCCCGGGAGAAGGCCATCATGGCCGTGCTGGAGCCGGACACGCGAACGGAGGAAGCGCAATGACCAAGACAGCCATGATAACCATCGCCGGGCGGCCCAATGTGGGCAAGTCCACCCTGACGAACGCCCTGGTGGGGGAGAAGATCGCCATCGTGTCCCCCAAGCCCCAGACCACCCGCACCCGCATCCTGGCAGTGACCAGCCGGGGGGACACCCAGTTCGTGTTCGCCGACACCCCTGGATTCCACCGGGCCAGGACGAAGCTGGGCAGCTATATGGACGACGTGGTCCGCCAGAGCGTGGCGGACGTGGACGCGGTGGTGCTGATGGCTGAGCCGGTGCCGACGGTGGGGGACATAGAGAAAAAGCTCCTGGCCCGCATCCGGGAGACCGGCGTGCCTGCGGTGCTGGCCGTGAACAAGACCGACGCGGTGGAGGAAAAGGACAGGCTCTTGCCGGTGATAGCCGCCTACAGCCAGGAATATGACTTCGCCGCCATCGTGCCCATCAGCGCCAGGACCGGCGAGGGGGTGGAGGAGCTGCTGGAGGAGTTGGACAGGTTCGCCGTGCCCGGCCCGGCGCTGTTTCCCGACGACGTTATCTCCGACCAGCCGGAAAAGCAGATATGCGCCGAGATCGTCCGGGAGAAGCTGCTGCTGTGCCTGGACAAGGAGATACCCCACGGCACCGCCGTGGTGGTGACGAAGTTTTCCGAGCGGGACGATGACAGCGGCATCATCGACATGGACGTGACCATTTACTGCGAAAAGGCCAGCCACAAGGGCATCATCATCGGCAGGAAGGGCGCCATGCTCAAGCACATCGGGGAGCTGGCCCGCCGGGACATCGAGGCGTTCATGGGCACGAAGGTGTTTTTGCAGACCTGGGTGAAGGTGAAGGAGAACTGGCGGGACTCCGACGCCCTGCTGCGGAATTTTGGCTTCACCAACGAGTGATGCGGACTGTCAAAGGACGGGTAAACGAGAGCGAAGGCCGGTCAGGCCGGGGGAGCCGCTTCCCCCGAGCGGTTTATGTCCGAGCTGCCAAAAACGCGTTTTTTGACAAGCTCCAGTAATGAAACCCGCTCCCCCGTGGCAAACTAGACCTGCGCCCGGTTTGGCCGGGCGCGGCAATGACCGCGGAGGGATGACCTTGGAACAGGACCTGCTCTGGCAGTTGTTTTTGGATACGGGGGACCCTGTGTGCTGGATGCTTTACCGGCATATAGAGTCCCGGTGACGAGGCGGTACATAAAATGTATTTGACGACCAGGGGGCTGGTGCTGCGCCAGGTCCGCTATAAGGAGGCAGACCGCATCCTGACCCTTCTCACGGCAGAGGAGGGCAAGATCACGGTGAAGGCCAGAGGGGCCCTGCGCAAGGGAAGCCGCATGGGGGCGGCCAGCCAGGTGCTGTGCTGGTCGGAGTTCACCCTGTTCGGCAACCGGGGCCGGTGGACGGCGGACGAGGGCTCCACCCTGGAGCAGTTTTTGGGGCTGCGGGAGGACATTTCCCAGCTGGCCCTGGGGACCTATTTCGCCGAGCTTCTGGACACGGTGTGCCCGGAGGAGCAGAGCGCTGGCCCTGCCCTGCAGCTGGGGCTCAACGCCCTGTATGCCCTGAGCCGGGGGGTCTATGTGCCGGAGCACATAAAGGCGGTGTTTGAGCTGCGGCTCATGAGCCTGGAGGGCTTCCAGCCGGAGGTGGACCAGTGCGGAGTGTGCGGGCGCCGGGACGTGGACGGGCCCATGTTTTCCCCCGCCTCCGGCATGGTCCACTGCGCCGGGTGCGCCCCCGGAGCGGCGGGGCCCAGCGTGGCCCTGGACGGGGAGGCCCTGGCCGCCATGCGCCACATCGTGGCCGCGCCGCCGAAGCGGGAGTTTGCCTTCTCCATCCCGGCTCCGTCCCTGGAGCGGCTGGGCCGGGCGGCGGAGCAGTTCGTCCGCTGTCAGCTGGACAGGAGCTTTTATTCTCTGGATTACTGGAAGAGCGTGAGCGCGGCCCCCTGAAGCTGTCCGGGCCGCGAAGGGAGAGACGATATGGACCTTTACGAGAAATCCTTGCAGACCATCGAGCTGCCCGCGGTGCTGGAGCTGCTGGCGGCAAAGGCGGCCTCCGACGGAGCCAAGGAGATGGCCCGCCGCCTGCGGCCCGACGCCCAGCCGGGGCGGGTCCGGGAGCGGCTGGGGGAGACCACCAGCGCCAAGACCATGGTGGAGACGAAGGGGAGCCCCTCCTTCTCCGGGCTGAAGGACGTCCGTCCGGCCCTGGCCAGAGCGGACAGGGGCGGCATGCTGAACACCAGGGAGCTTTTGGATATCGCCGGGGTGCTGTTCTGCGCCCGGGCGGTGAGCTCCTA
This sequence comes from uncultured Oscillospiraceae bacterium, assembly GCA_947631805.1. Taxonomy (GTDB): domain Bacteria; phylum Bacillota; class Clostridia; order Oscillospirales; family Oscillospiraceae; genus CAJOIG01. The sequence goes on from CANRNA010000003.1 coordinate 3,708, forward strand.
TGCCTCCGGGCGGGGGGACTGCGGGAGCCTGAAGCGGCTCTTCACCGCCATAAGCCCCAACCGGTTTCTGGAGGAGAAGATCACCACCGCCATCACCGGGGAGGAGGAGATAGCCGACGGGGCCAGCCCGGAGCTGGCGGACATCCGCCGGAAGATGCGGGCCGCCTCCGCCAGGGCCAGGGACGCCCTGCAGAAGATCATCACCGCCCCGTCCTATTCCAAGGTGCTCCAGGAGCCCATCATCACCCAGCGGGGAGGCCGGTTCGTGGTGCCCGTGCGGGCGGAGAAGCGGGGAGACCTGCCCGGCCTCGTCCACGACGTGAGCGGCAGCGGCGCTACCCTGTTCGTGGAGCCCATGGGGGTGGTCAAGGCCAACAACGAGCTCCGGGAGCTGGGGGCCAAGGAGAAGGCGGAGATAGAGCGCATCCTCATGGAGCTGAGCGCCGAGTGCGCCGCCGCCAGGGGCGGCATAGACCTGGATTACACCGTGCTGACGGAGCTGGACCTCATTTTTGCCAAGGCGGAGCTGAGCTATGAGCTCAACTGCGGGGAGCCCATCCTGACGGAAAAGGAGCTCATCCTGAAAAAGGCCCGCCACCCGCTGCTGCCCAAGGGCACGGCCGTGCCCATAGACGCGGCGCTGGGAGGGCAGTACGACACCATCGTCATCACCGGGCCCAACACCGGCGGCAAGACCGTGACGCTCAAGACCCTGGGGCTCATGTGCGCCATGGCCGGGTGCGGGCTGCACATCCCCGCCGGGGACGGCAGCGCCGTGCCGGTGGTGGAGGACATCCTGGCGGACATCGGGGACGAGCAGTCCATCGAGCAGTCCCTGTCCACCTTCTCCAGCCACATGGTGAACATCGTGGCCATCCTGGAAAAGTGCGGCCCCGGGAGCCTGGTGCTGCTGGACGAGGTGGGGGCGGGCACCGACCCCACGGAGGGGGCGGCCCTGGCCATATCCATCCTGGAGTACGCCCGCAAAGCGGGGGCGCTTCTGGCGGCCACCACCCACTATGCGGAGCTGAAGGTATACGCCACCAACACGGCGGGGGTGGTGAACGCCTCCTGCGAGTTCGACGTGAACTCCCTGCGGCCCACCTACCGGCTGCTGGTGGGCATCCCCGGCAAGTCCAACGCCTTCGCCATCAGCCGCCGCCTGGGGCTTCCCGAGAGCATCATTGAGGACGCGGGCCGCCGCATCGACGCGGGCAACGCGGACTTTGAGCAGACCATCGAGCGGCTGGAGGCACAGCGGCTCGCCATGGAGCGGGAGACCGAGGAGCGGGAGCGGGCCAACCGGGCCGCCCAGGAGGACGCCAAGCGGGCCGACCGGCTCCGCCGGGAGCTGGAGGTGCGGCTGGAAAAGGCGGAGCAGAAGGCCCGCCGGGACGCGGAGCGCATCATCCAGCAGGCACGGGACGCGGCGGACGAGGCCTACCGGCAGATAGACCGGGAGCGGGCCATGATGAACGAGCAGGCCGACCACCAGAAGATAAACGAGGCCAGGGCGGACCTGCGCCGGAGGCTGAATCTGGCGGAGGAGCAGGTCCGGTCCCGGGAGGAGATACAGTCTCCCCGGCACGTGGCTCCCAGCCGCCCCATCCGGGCGGGGGACACGGTGGAGCTGGTGTCCACCGGCATGCGGGCGGAGGTGGCCCGCGTCAACCCCAACGGCACCCTCGCCCTCCAGGCGGGGGCCATGATGGTGACCGCCTCCCCCGAGGAGGTCAATCTGGTGGAAAAGCCCGGGAAAAAGAAGATATCCGTCTCCGCCGCCGCGGGCCAGGCCCTGCGCACGGCCTCTGTGGCCAGGGAGCTGGACATACGGGGCATGATGGCAGACGAGGCGGAGCTTGCGGTGGAGCGGTATCTGGACGCGGCGGCCGCCGCCAGGCTGGAGACCGTGACCATCATCCACGGCAAGGGCACCGGCGCCCTCCGAGCGGCGGTCCAGCAGCTGCTCAAGCGCAGCCGCCTGGTGAAGAGTTTCCGCCTGGGCCGGTACGGCGAGGGGGAAACCGGGGTCACTGTTGTGGAACTGAGATAAATTATTCTTAATAAAATGTTTACATCTGTGCATTCCTCCAAATCATAAAAAAAGGTTTGCGAATTGGGGATTTTATTGCTAAAATATAGGAAACATTTGTTTGAAAAGGATCGGTGTACTCCCATGATCAATCGTGAAGTTACCATCAACAACCAGGTCGGTCTGCACGCCCGGCCCGCCACCTTCTTCATCCAGAAGGCCAACGAGTTCAAGAGCGTCATCTGGATCGAGAAGGAAGACCGCCGTGTCAATGCCAAGAGCCTGCTGGGCGTCCTGTCTCTGGGGATCGTCAAGGGCACGACCGTCAACATCATCGCCGACGGGGCCGACGAGGAGGAGGCGGTGGAGACTCTCACCGACCTCATCGACAAAGAGTTTGCCGAGTAATCAGTATTTGCAAGGAGAGAAGGGTGTGTGAACAACACACCCTTTCTTGCTGTTTCTGTGTTTGACCTGCCATGGATAAAATAGCCGAGCTTCGGGAAAAAGCAAATAAGCTGCCCCTGCTCCCCGGGGTCTATATCATGATGGACGCCGCCGGGGAGGTCATCTATGTGGGCAAGGCCAAGGCCCTGAAAAACCGGGTGACCAGCTATTTCCGGGGCGGGGAGCATCTGCCGAAGGTGGCGGCGATGGTCAGCCACGTGGACGACTTTTCCGTCATCGTGGCCGCGTCGGAGTTCGAGGCCCTGGTGCTGGAAAACAGCCTCATCAAGCGCCACAAGCCCCACTACAACATCGTTCTGAAGGACGACAAGACCTATCCCTTCCTGCGCCTGGACGAGCGGGAGGAGTACCCTTCCTTCACCATCGTGGGCCGCACGGCCCAGGACGGGGCCCGGTACTTCGGCCCCTACGGGGGGCGGCAGGTGAGCCGGAACATCCTGGCCACCGTGGCCAAGGCCCTGCGCCTGCCCGGCTGCGGGAAGAAGTTCCCGCGGGACATCGGCAAGGCCAGGCCCTGCCTGAACTGGCATATAGGCGCCTGCGAGGGCTGGTGCCGGGGAGAGCCGGACGGGGAGGAATACCGGGCCCGGATGGGCCAGGCGGTACAGATACTCTCCGGCGGGGCCAGGGAACTGATGGCCCGGCTGGAGGGGGAAATGCAGGAGGCGGCGGAGGAGCTGCGCTTTGAAAAGGCCGCCGCCCTCCGGGACAGGCTGGCGGCGGTGCGGGAGCTGAACAACCGCCAGACCGTGCTGAAGACCGCCAGGGCGGACGTGGACGCGGTGGGCTTCAACCGCAGCGCCCAGACGAGCTTCGTGGTGCTCCACTACGCCGAGGGGGACCTGGCGGGGAAGGACATGGAGCTGATGAGCGAGCCCATGGAGGACGACGGAACGGCGGTGTCGGCCCTGGTGCGCCAGTACTATGCCCGCCGGGGGGCCTGGCCCAGAACGGTGCTGCTGCCGGTGGAGATAGAGGACGCGGAGCCCCTGGGAGAGCTTCTCAGCCAGATGGCCGGGCGGAAGGTGGAGCTCGTCATGCCCCAGCGGGGCGTGAAGCGGGAGCTGCTGGAGGCCGCCGCCCGGAACGCCCGGGAGGAGAGCGTCCGTGCCGAGAGCGAGGCGGAGCGCCGGGTCAAGACACTGGAGTGGCTGCAAAGGATGCTGGGGCTGGAGGAGCCCATCAGACGGGTGGAGTCCTTCGACATCTCCAACACCGGGGATTTCGGCATCGTGGCGTCCATGGTGGTGTTCGCCGACGGCAAGCCCGCCAGGAGCAAATACAGGAAATTTAAGATGAAGACCGTGACCAGTCAGGACGACTTCGCCAGCATGCACGAGGCGGTGAGCCGCCGCCTGGCCCATTTCAACGACGAGGACGAGAAATTCACGCCCCTGCCCGACGTGCTGCTCATAGACGGAGGGGTGGGCCAGGTGGCCGCCGCCATCCAGGCCATGACGGAGCAGGGCCACCCGGACATCCCCGTGTTCGGCATGGTGAAGGACGACCGGCACAGGACCCGTGCCCTGACCGCCCCGGACGGGAGGGAGATAGGCCTGAGCGCCAACCCGGCGGTGTTCGCCCTGGTGGGGAACATCCAGGAGGAGACCCACCGGTTCGCCATCGAGTACCACAGAAAGCTCCGGCAAAAGACCATCGGCTCCCGGCTGGACGGCATCCCCGGAGTGGGACCAAAGCGGCGGGACGCCCTTTTGAAGAAATTCAAGAGCGTGAAGGCCGTGGCCGCCGCCACGGAGGAGGAGCTGGCCGCCGTGGTGCCAAGAGACGCCGCACGGGCCGTATACGGCCATTTTCATCCATCGGAGGAGAGTTGACTTATGCGCGTGATAACAGGCACGGCACGGGGCAGAAAGCTCATGGAGCCCCGTGACATGACCATCCGGCCCACCACCGACATGGTGAAGGAGGCCATATTCAGCATCGTCCAGTTCGACGTGCCCGGCCGCCGGGTGCTGGACCTGTTCGCCGGTACCGGCCAGCTGGGGATAGAGGCTATGAGCCGGGGGGCAGGGGAGTGCGTTTTCGTGGACAACAGCCCCGCGTCCCTGGCCCTGGTGCGGAAAAATCTGGAGATCTGCCGGATGCAGGCCCCGGTCATCCGGGCCGACGCCCTGGAATACCTGGAGGGGTGCGGGAAATTCGACCTGATTTTGGCCGACCCGCCCTATCACGCCGGGGCCTATGACAAGATATTGCAAAAAGTTTTTGGATTTGACATATTAAATGATGGTGGTATAATACTTCTGGAGAGCATGCGGGACCAGCCGATGCCGTCGGCGCCGCCGCCCTACGAGAAGGGAAGGGAATACCGCTACGGGAAGATAGCCCTGACCACATACAGGAGACTGTCCACATGACAACAGCCATCTATCCGGGAAGCTTCGATCCCATCACCCTGGGTCACCTGAACATCGTCCGCCGGGCGGCGAAGATATTTGACCGGGTCATCGTGTGCGTGATGAAAAACCGGGAAAAGACCCCGATGTTCACCATCGAGGAGCGGATGGACATGGTCCGGCGCTCCACCGAGCGGTTCGGCAACGTGGAGGTGGCCACCACGGACATGCTGCTGGCGGAGTACGCCAAGCGGTTCGAGGGGGCGGTGATCGTGAAGGGGCTCCGGGCCGTGTCGGACTTTGACTACGAGTTCCAAATCGCCCTGGTAAACACCAAGATGAACCCGGACCTGGATACCCTGTTTCTCACCTCCAGCGAAAAGTATACGTTCCTGAGCTCCACCGTCGTCAAGGAGATGGCCGCTTACGGGGCGGACCTGTCGGCGCTGGTGCCCAAAGAGATCATAGACGACATCGTAGAGAAAACAAAAACTAGGAGGCAGACAGAGAGATGAACGAGAATGAAGGCATCCTTGAGCTCATTGAAATGCTGTATACCATGATATCCGACGCCTGGGGCGTCCCCCTTGGAAACGATAAATGCCTGGTGGACAGGGACAAGGCCCTGGACCTGATAGAGGAGATAAAGGCCCAGCTCCCCGCCGAGATGGCCGAGGCCAAGCGGCTGGTGTCCGCCCGGGACGAGTTCATCCGCAACGCCAAAAAGGAGGCCGAGTCCGTCCGGAAGATGGCCGAGGAGCGGGCCCGGAAGATGGTGGAGGAGCAGGAGGTGGTCCGTGCCGCCAAGGCCAGGGCCGAGGAGATGATCGCCACCGCCGACACAAAGAGCAGAGAGCTGCGCCGGGCCGCCAACGAGTATCTGGCCGCGTCCCTGCAGAGCGCGGAGGAGTCCATGACCCAGGCCCTGGAGATCGTCCGCAGCTCCCGTTCCCGCTTCCGCACCGCCGCCGGGAGCAGCTTCGCCCCCCAGCGGGAGCAGTGAGCGCCCTTCATTGATACTGCATATACCAAGCCCTGCCGCACCCGCGGCAGGGCTTTCGGCTGTGGATAGGCAGGACAGCGCTGACCTGTATGGCCGCTTAAGCGTCCGAAATGTCCCGCTTTCGGATACCGGAGAGCAGCCACGCGCACAGCCCCAGCGCAAGGCCCAGCAGCGCCGCGGCTGCGTATGCCTCCACATAGGGCACACGGAGGAGTTCATAGACAGGATTTGCGTAGTAGAAGGCGTCGTCCATCAGCTTCGGCAGAGCGAAAGTCCCTGCGGCAAACAGAGGGATGACCTTCAGGAGCATGGCGATATAGTTGCCGCTGCACCGGGAGAGCAGCCATAAAACGGCCCCCGCGGCCAGACACACCGCCAGGTGGAGGGCCCCCACCGCCAGCAGCCAGCCGCCGAAGGTCCAGTCCGGCCAGGCATAGTGATGATCGAAAGCGGCGAGGCGGCAGGGGAGGAACACATAGAGCCGGTGCCGGACGATGAAAAGCAGTGCATAGAGCCCTGCTGTGACCAGGGCCGTGACTGCCGCCGTCAGCAGAGCCGCGCCCAGCTGTATCCGCGCCAGACCCCGCCCCCGGCGGGAGGCGTACTGCATGGGCACCATCCGGCTCATGCGGTCGCCGGTCATCACCGGCCCCAGCAGCACGCACAGCCACAGCACTGCCAAGATCGTGAACCGGCCAGCGCAGTCAGAGGCGTGATAGCCCACGATCTGGTGGGGCAGCAAGCTGTCCCAACTGCCGGTGCTTCCGAAATAAGTTGACATAATATTATCATATTCCCGCTGTGTCCAGATACTGTCGGCCAACTGTTCGGCCAGCCTCCCTTCCTGCCAGCCGCTGGCAAAGGTCTGATACCAGTAGGGATACATGTCGTAGACGTTCAGCCGCCCTTCGATGTTGCCGGTGGCGTCGCCCTGCAGATAATCGAGGATGAGCGCCAGATCCTGTTTGCGCTCGTCCTCCCTGGGGGCAGTATCGCCGCCGTGCAGTATTTCCTCCTGAAAGTCCAGAAAGTCCTGATAAGTCTCCAGGCCGTACTTTTGCGCGGTGGCATTGGCGGCGATATATCCGTCCGCCTCGGCGATGAGGGAGGGCAGCTCCGATTCGATCTCCGCCTCCTCCTGCGGGGAGAGGCTGGGGCCGTATTTCTCCGCCCAGCCTGTGGTCACGTCCAGCACGGCCTGTCCCTGGGTGCCGCCGATGTTGGTGGGGTATAGGGTCACGTAAAAGTCGATGAACAGCCAGTAAAACGCGGCTCCCAGGGCCAGCGCCGCCAGCAGCAGCCGGGGCCGGAATATCTTTTTCAGTTCCTGAAGAAGCATTTATACCACATCCTTTCGCGCAAACCGCCGACAGGCGGCGAGAAACAGCAGCCCGGCCAGGACCAGCCACAGACCCAGCACCACCAGCTCCTGGTCCCGGAAGAGAGTGTCGATCTGTCCGTGGGTGAACCACGTTCCCACGTCCATCCACAGCATCGTGGGGAGGAAAAACCCCGCTAAGTAGAGCCCCCAGAGCCCCGCGTTTCCCGCCATGCTCGTCCCCGCAACGGACACCGCCATCAGCACGAACAGGGCCAGAAAGCCCCGGTACATATCCCCGGCGAGAAGCCCAGCCGCGGCGGCCAGACTGTGAAATACAACTACGAGCCCCAGGCCCAGGGCCAGCTCCGCCGCCAGATACCCCGCCAGGGTGAAGGGCCGCCAGGTGAGAAAGTATCCGAAAAAGGGCAGTACGTAAAACTGGGTGGACACGCTCTCGCCCCAGATGGGGCCCAGCCGCCACAGGCACGCGAACACGCCCACGGTGACAAGGCACAGGAGCATATAGCTTCCCAGCGCGGAGAGAAGGCTGGCCGCCCACTTGCTCTTCTGCACCGCCCGGCCCCGCCGGGTGGCGTACACCGTCTGCTCCGTTCGGCTGACCCGCTCGCTCCCGGCGGCGTACAGGGCCAGCAGCATGGCAAAGAGCAGTCCCTCTCCGGTGACGAGGCGGCAGAGCGTCATAAGCAGGTGGGGATAGAGCTCCGACGTGACGTACGCCGCTGCCATGTCCAGGGACACGTCCAGCGCCGCCAGAGCGTCCACAGAGGCCTGGAATTTTTCAAACTTTGCCCGGATGAGGTCCGCCGCAGGGCCGGTGACGCCGAAGGAGCGGATAAGATCTTCCCCCGTCCAGGCGGCGTCATAGCCCTCGTATACGTCCTTTTTCCCGGCCACGGACGCGGCGAGAGCGTCCCGCAGCGGGCGCTCCGGCAGGGCGGCCAGGGCCGCGTCCAGCTCTGGGCCCATGCGGCGGCCGACCTGACCGGTCACATCCGCGATATACGCTGCTGCCTCCGCCGCGTCCCTCTGTTCATACCATGTAATGCCCGCCGCGAACAGGTCCAGCCCCAGGCACAGGGCCAGGAAAATGGGCACCATGGGCAGGCTCCAGAGCTTTTTCAGCTCCCATTTGATCAGCGCCCCGCTCATGTCTGACCGTCCCGGTAGATGTAGAGAAACGCGTCCTCCAGCCCCGGCGTAACGGCGGCGGCCCCTGCCGGGGGCGCTTCGGAGAAGACGCGGACCATGGCCCCCGCCTCTCCCTGGTACTCGCTCAGGGGCAGGTCTCCCGGTCCCAGGCTCGTCCCCGCCGGAACGGCGTAGATCTTTCCGGCCAGCTGGCGGCAGATGCTGGCGGGACTGTCGCAGGCGTAGAGCTTATGGTCCCGGAGCAGCACGATCCTGTCCGCGATGGTCTCTATGTCCGAGACAATGTGGGTGGAGAGGATCACGATCCTGTCGCTGGCCAGGCTGTGGATGAGGTTGCGAAAGCGCACCCGCTCCTTGGGGTCAAGCCCCGCCGTGGGCTCGTCCAGGATCAGCACCGCCGGGTCCGTCAGCATGGCCTGGGCGATGCCCACCCGCTGGAGCATGCCGCCGGAAAAGGCGCGCATTTTCCTGTCTCTCACATCTGAAAGGCCCACCAGGTCCAGAAGCTGGTCAATGCGCGGCCTGGCGGTCTTCCTGTCCATGCACTGCAGCGCCGCCATGTAGGCCATGAACGACCTGGGGGAGCAGCTTTTGTAGTAGCCGAACTGCTGGGGCAGATATCCCACCATGCCCCGCCAGTCCCCGCCCATGGAGAGGATGTCCCGGCCGTCCCAGCGGATGACGCCGCCGGTGGGGAACAGCAGTGTGACGAGCATCTTGATGAGCGTGGTCTTGCCCGCCCCGTTGGGGGCCAGCAGGCCGTACACGCCCCTTTCAAAGGTGAGAGATATGTCCTCCAGCGCGGTGAAGGAGCCGTATTTTTTCGTGACGTTTTCAACCGACAGCATAGGCGGCAACGCCCTCCTTTCCGATAAAACAGCGGCGCTTCAGCAGCGCCAGATATATCCCGGCAGCGATGACGGCGATGAGGCACAGCACCGCCTCCGGCAGGCCAGCGAAAAAGCGCTCTGCCCCGGGTCCCAGCCACAAAAGCGCGGCGCCCAGCGCGAGCCAGACCGCGGGCACTGCCAGGCACCCCAGCGGAGGCCTTATGAATTCCTCCGCCAGCAGGGACGCGGCGGCGAACAGGAACAGCGACGCGAAGGACACGCCGCACAGCCGCAGCAGGGAGACCTCCTCTCCCGCCAGCAGACGCGCAGCGCAGCTCAAAGCCACGCTCATCGCCACGCTCACCGCCCCGAACAGCAGCATCCGCAGCGCGGAAAGCTGCCGCAGCGTCACACGCGCTGTCATGAAAAGCTCCCACACGCCGGTCATGCGCTCTTTCCACGTGGTGAGCCCGTGCAAAGCCGCCCAGAGGGCTGGGGCCGTGACGAACAGCGCGGTGCACACATAGTGCCCCTGCTGTCTCACGAGCATGGCCGCGCTAGACCACACCAGCGCCGCGGCCAGCACCGCCAGAAACGCGCAGTCCCACACACCGAAAAGCAGCCCCCGCAGACCGAGGCTTTTCCACAGGGCTGGGACTGCCGTCCAGAGCCGCTGCGGCGCGGGCGGGCCCGCGTCTGGCATGGCGGCGGTGAAGAGGTCTATCGTCTCGTCAACACGCGAGGGGCTAATCTCCGTGCTTCGTAATTCGTCGAAATACGCTGTCAGGCGCTTTTCTATATCTATATCACTCATGGTCAAATCCCCTCCGTATCTTTTTCAGCGCGTATTTGACACGCCATTGCGCTGTGCGCATAGTACAGCCCGTCTCCCTGGCGATCTGCTGGTATGTGAGATGCTCCCCAAATCGCAGTATGACCGCTTCCCGCTGGTCAGGGGGGAGGTCTCTCAAAAGACGGCGTATCAGGTCCCGCTCTTCCACCCGACGCAGTTCATCGCGGGGGCTTGGGAGCTGATCGGCGTTTTCCAAAGGACTGGAGCGGTTTTGCTTGTTTTCATCGATACACAGTCGATTGGCAATGGAAAACAGGTATGTTTTTAATCTTCCGTCGTTTCTGTATCGGGGGAGATATTTGATCAGCCGTAAAAATGTCTCCTGCGTCAGGTCCTCCGCCGTTTCCCTGTTTCCGCAGCGATACAGACAATAGCGGAAGATGAGGGGATAGTATCGGCGTATGAGCTCGTCCGCGGCGAGTTTGTCCCCCTGCCGGATTTTTTCGATCAGTTCTTCATCGCTCATGTGACACCTGCTTTCTGTCTCTGGTATGTAATACCGGAAAAAACGCAAAAAGGATGGTAACTGGTCAAAAATTTTTCAAAAAAACGCTTTATCGCTTTGATTATAGGGGATATTCCCGCTTTTGTCATGCCTCGCAAAACGCTGCTACGCAGAGCCGTCGAGGGTGTGAAAGAGGGGCTGCGGGAGAGGCCCCGCCGCAAGCCCTGCCGCTCCGGCGGCGGGGCTTATTTGGTTGTACGGTGTGCCCGGATGACAAGTTTTTCATTATTTGCTAGATTTGCACAAAATTGTGGCATGTAAAAATACAAGTTTATAAAAACAAGACAAAGACCATACAACTTTATAACTTTTTTGCGAAAACTTATTGAATCATTTCCGGCGAAATGCTATAATATTTCCAGAAGAAGGTAGGAAAAACCGTCAAAACATGCCAAAAATTTATTGAAGGAGAGACTATCATGAACAAACGCCGCATCTGCCTGTGCCTGGTCCTGATCATGGCCCTGAGCCTTATGACCGGCACCACCGCCCTCGCCGCTGGCGAGACCTGGACCGTCACCTGCCCCTGGGCTCCCGACGGCGTGGCCTCCCTGGTGAGCCAGAAGGCCGCCTCCCTGAGCACCGAGTATTCCGAGGACATCACCCTGGTGGCCGAGGCCATCAAGGGGGACGCCGCCACCGTGAACACCTGGGTCCTGGACAACCAGGCGGGTGACCCCAGCCTGGTCTTCGTGGGCGAGGGCCTGCTGTCCATCACCGCCACCATGGACCCGGCCAAGCTCCAGTTCGGCTATGAGGACTTCGTATTCGTGGAGAACCTGTATTCCTCCGTGTTCGTGCTGTCCGCTGACGCCTCCCTGGAGATCAACACCATCGACGACCTGAAGGCTTATGTGGCCGGGGCCGACGAGATCACCGTCGCCACCAACGGCGCCACCGGCTCCGAGGCATTCCTGGCCGCGGCGCTGTTCGGCTCCATGGACGCCGGTGACGCCCTGAAGCTGGTGCCCTATCAGTCCGCCGCCGAGGCCGCTCAGGCCGTCACCCGCGGCGAGACCGACTTCGCCGTCAGCCACCAGTCCCAGATACTGGAGGCCTACAACCAGGGCGGCGTGACCGTGGTCTGCGCCTTCGACGAGGGCCCCATCGCCAACGGCCCCTTCGCCGGGGTGGAAGGCGTGGGTGAGTACGGCTATCCGTACTTCCGCAACCGCTGCTTCATCATGGCCCCCGCCGGGACCGACGAGGAGAAGGTCGCTGAGCTGAAGGCCCTGTACGACGAGATACTGGCCGACGAGGAGGTCGTCAGCTGGCTGCACGACACCATGCTTCTGGAGGTGGACACCATGGAGGTGGAGGCCGTTGAGGAGCATGTGGCCAACGTGAAGGCCATCGTGGAGGAGTATCTGGACATCGTCCAGCCTGAGGGCTGAGCCAACGGTAACAGGGGGATGGGCGTAACCGCGCCCATTCCCCTTTCTTTTGCCTTGAAGGGAGGTAAAACGTGAAGGACAAAATGGATAAGCTCGGCGCCAGGCTCCGGGAAAAGGAGATACGCATCCCGGTGGACCTGACCGCGGGCATCGTCTTTTTCTTGGTGGCGGGCGTGATACTGCTGCTCATGCCCAGCCAGGTGGCCGTCTCGGAGCGGGACGTGGTCAACGGCCGGGCGTTCCCCACCATGCTCATGGCGCTGATGATGATATGCTGCGCCCTGCTGGTGGGAAAGGAGCTCTATAAGATAGCGAAAAAGAAGCCCCTGGAATACAAGACCGTGAATCTGCTGGTGGAGGTCAAGGCCCTCATCATCCTGGCTATCCTGGTCATCACCTACGTGCTCGCCAGGACCACGGGACTGTTCGTGGTGGGGGCGGTGTTCTGCGCGCTGGCCTTTTTGCTGTATTTCCGGTGCACAAAGCCGCTGTATTACGTCATCACCGTAGGTTTGGCCGTGGGGATATGGGCTGTGTTCCGGTTCCTGCTGCACGTGCGCTTTTAAGAGGGAGGGAGAGGAATGCTGCAACATATCGTCCCGGCAAGCGGCTTGCTGTTCACCTTGCAGAATATCCTGTGGATCAACATAGGCGTGTTCATAGGCGCCGTGTTCGCCGCCATACCGGGCCTGACGGTCATACTTTGCGTCATACTGTTTCTGCCGGTCACCTACTCCATGTCCGCTATACCGGGCATGATGTTCCTGCTGGGCATCTACTGCGCCGGAGGCTACGGGGGCAGCGTGTCGGCCATACTTATCAACACCCCCGGCACGCCCCACGCCGCCGCCACCATGCTGGACGGCCACCCCATGTCGAAGGCCGGACGGACCAAGGCGGCGCTGAAGATAGCCCTATACGCATCCACCTTCGGCGGGGTGTTCTCCGCGCTGGCCCTGCTGTTTCTGGGGCCCCAGGTGGCAAAGCTGGCGGCCCAGCTGGGCACGCCGGAGTACTTCATGGTGTGCGTGTTCGGCCTGACCATCATCGCCGGCGTGTCCGGCAAGAGCATGATCCGGGGCATCATCGCCGCCTGTCTGGGGCTTTTCATCTCCTGCATAGGCGCGGACCCCATGACCAGTTATGACCGGTTCACCTTCGGCATCAACCGGCTGTATCTGGGGCTGGACGTGGCCGTGTGCCTCATCGGCCTGTTCGCCTTGGTGGAGATCGTCTCCCGGGCGGAAAGCAAGCCGGGGGAGCTGCACATGGACACCCGGAAGATGCGGGACAACGGCACCATCACCAGGGAAGAGTACAAGCGCATGGCAAGGCCCACGCTTTTGGGCTCTCTCATCGGCGTGATGGTGGGCATCATCCCCGGCACCGGCGCGTCGGAGGCCTCCTGGTTCAGCTACAGCCAGGCCAAGAACATGTCCAAGCACAAGGAGGAGTTCGGCCACGGCTCCGTGGAGGGCATCGCCGCGGCCGAGTCGGCCAACAACGCCGTCACCGGCGCCACCCTCATACCCCTGCTGACCCTGGGCATCCCGGGAGACGGCACAGTGGCCATCATGCTCTCGGCGCTGATGATAAACGGCCTGAACCCGGGGCTGACCCTGTTCACCACCCAGGGGGATATCATGTACGCCATCATGCTGGGGCTGGTGCTGGTGAACATCTTCATGCTCATCCAGGGCAAGCTGCTCACGCCCCTGTTCGCCAAGGTGGTGTCCATCCCCCAGGAGATACTCACCCCCATCATCGTCATATTCTGCTTCGCCGGGGCCTACTCGGTGAACAAGAACTTCTTCGACGTGGGCGTGGCGCTGGTGTTCTGCGTGCTGGCGTGGGTGCTGCGCAAGCTGGATATGCCCCCGGTGCCCATTTTGCTGGGCCTGGTGCTGGGCCGCACCACAGAGACCAACTTCCGCCGGGCCCTGCTTATCTCCAACGGCAACCCGAAGATATTCTTCAGCAGCATCTACTGCTGGGTATTCGTGGGGCTGATCGTGCTGGCGGTGGGCGCCATCATCCGGGGCAAGCTCAACGAAAAAAAGAGACCGGCACAGGAGGAATGACATGCCGTATAATATCGTCTTTTACTTCACCGACCAGCAGCGCTGGGACACCTGCGGCTGCTTCGGCCAGCCCCTGAACATCACCCCCAACCTGGATAAGCTGGCGGAGGAGGGGGTGCGCTTTCCCAACGCCTTTTCCCCCCAGCCGGTGTGCGGCCCCTGCCGGGCGCTGTTCCAGACAGGCCGCTATGCCACAGAGACGGGGTGCTTCCGCAACAACATCATGCTGCCCCCCGGCGTGAAGACCCTGGGCAGCTACATGGAGGAGGCGGGCTATGAGACCGCCTACATAGGCAAGTGGCACCTGGCCAGCACCGGGGAGCTGGAAAAGCCCCCGGTCATCGACCACACTGTGACCGCCATCCCCCGGGAGCTGCGGGGCGGCTATACCGGCTACTGGCGGGCGGCGGACGTGCTGGAGTTCACCTCCCACGGCTACGACGGGTATGTGTTCGACGAAAACGACCGGCGCATCGACTTCAAGGGCTACCGGGCCGACTGCATCAACGACATGGCCCTGGCGTTTTTTGACACCTACGACCGGAAGAAGCCCTTCTTCATGACCATCTCCCAGATAGAGCCCCACCACCAGAACGACCACCGCCACTATGAGGGCCCCCACGGGTCCAAGGAGCGGTTCGCCGACTTCGTCCTGCCCCCGGACCTGGAGGCCTTAGGGGGCAACGCGGCGGAGGAGTATCCGGATTATCTGGGCCAGTGCGCCGCCCTGGACGAAAACCTCGGGCGGCTGGTGGACCGGCTGAAAAAGGAGGGGCTGTACGACGACACGGTCATCATCTTCGCCTCCGACCACGGCAGCCACTTCATGACCCGGAACCGGGACGAGCACCTGAACGGCTACGACGACTACAAGCGCTCCTGTCACGACGGGTGTCTGCACGTGCCCCTGGTCATCGCGGGCGGGCCCTATAAGGGCGGCAGGGCAGTGGAGGAGCTCGTGAGCACCGAGAGCCTGCCCAAGACCATCCTGGCCATCGCCGGGGTGGATGTGGGCGACGCCATGATCGGCGAGGACCTGCTGGGTGTGGTGGAGCACCGGGACCCCCGGAGGCCCAACGAGGTGTTCGCCCAGATATCCGAGAGCCGGGTGGGCCGGTGCATCCGCACGCCCAAGTGGCTGTACGCCGTCTACGCCCCCGGCCTGAACGGCGGGGAGGAGGCGTCGTCGAAGGAGTACGCCGACGACTTCCTGTACGACATGGAGGCCGACCCCTGGCAGCTTGCAAACGTGGTCACTGACCCGGCCTATAACGCCGTGAAGGGGGAGCTTCGGACAAGGCTGCTGGACTGGATAGAGCGGGCCGAGGGCTTCCGCCCGGTCATCACCGACTGAGGGCGGTGGAGAGAAGTGGTCTCCGACACGAAGACCGGCCAGGTCTACCGCTGGATTCTGGCTTACATCGACGAGAACAAGTTCTCCGGCAACCAGAAGCTGCCCTCGGAAAACGCCCTCAGCCGCCGCCTGAGCGTCAGCCGGGAGACGGTGCGGGCCGCCTTTGACCGGCTGGTCCGGGACGGGGTGGTATACAAGGTGCGGGGCAGCGGCACCTATTTCAACAAGGACCTGGCCCTGAGCCGGGAGCTGAACACCGGGGACGCCCCCCGGCGCATCGGCCTCATCCTCCAGGGCCAGGATGTGAGCGCCAACTCCCGGCTCATCGAGGGCGTGAAGAGCGTCCTGCCCGCGGGGCTGGTGGATCTGAGCGTGTTTCTCACGGACAACAAATTCGCCAACGAGCGCCGGTGCCTGCAAACGGTCATGCTCCAGAATTTCAGCGGCTTTATCGTGGACGGGGTGAAGGCCAGCCTGCTCAACCCCAATCTGGACTGCTACCAGGAGCTGTACCGCCGCCGCATCCCGGTGGTGTTTTACAACAACTACTATAAGAACCTGCGCTATCCTCGGGTCATCGTCAACGACAGGGAATGCGCCGACGAGCTGATGGAGCTGCTCATCCGGGCGGGACACCGGCACATCGCCGGGATATTCGTCTATGACAATTACCAGAGCATCGAGAAGTTCCAGGGCATGGCCGCCGCCCTGCAAAAGCACGGGGTGGAGTTCCAGGATGATTACATCAAGTGGTGCATCTCCAACGAGGCCCACGACGAGAGCTTCGTCCGGTCCATCTGCCGGTTTTTGAAGGGGCTGCCCCGGTGCACGGCGGTGGTGTGCTGCAACGCCATCATCTACCGGCTGGTGCGCCAGGCCCTGGACCGGATGGGCCGCCAGGTGCCGGAGGACTGCTCCCTGGTGTGCTTCGACTACTCTGGTGACGACTGGGAAGAGGAGGGGGTCACCTGCTCCGTCCACCAGGGCTACGAGATGGGCCGCCAGGTGGCCAGCCGTCTGCTGCTGATGATAGACAGGCGGGACTGCGAGGACAAGGACTATTCCTGCGTGATGAAGCCAAAGATATACGCGGGCCGGACGGTGAAGACACTGTAAGCGGCAATAGGGCCGGGCGAACGCCCGGCCTTGCCCTTATATCCGGTAAAAAGCGGGAACTTTTTTAACAAACGCCCGTCATAACGGTTGCGGCAAAGCGAATTCCGTGGTATTCTTTCATATAAGACAAGGAAACAGGAGGGAGACCGAAATGAAAGCGCGTAAAAGACTGACGGCCCTGGCGCTGGCGGCGCTGATGCTCGCCGCCATGGCTCTGAGCGCGGGCGCGGCGGACGTGGGGGGCAGCAATATCTTCCTGCCGGAGGGGATAGAGCTGACGGCTCCGTCCCAGACGGCGGAGGGCTATGTGCTCTATGAGAACGGCGACGTGCTGTTTTCCCTGGAGGTGCCGGAGGAGTTTGAGATATCGGAGCCCTTTGTGAACGGGGTGCTCGTCTCCTCCGGGGAGGACTTCCGGCTCTCGGCGGAGTACGTCTTCGCCACCGCCGACAACGCCCATTTTCTCTATGACGCCCAGGACTTCGCCGATCTGATAGAGGCGGACAAAAAGCAGCTGACCGACTGGGTGGGCAGCGAGGAGCTGGAGGTGCTGGGGACCGGTTGGGGCGAGGTAAGCGGAAAGCGGTGCTTTGTGTGCGCCTTTTCCATGGACGGCGGCGATACCTCCGGGTGCCTGTACATCTTCGACGGCCTGGGGGACTTCGGCTGCTACTGCGTGACGGCCGCTCTGAATGAGAGGTCGGAGCAGGCGGAGCTCTACGGCCAGGCGCTGCAGCATCTGGTGGAGACCTTCACCGTCACCGGCCCCTATCAGATGGAGGGCTATACCCTGTACCAGCGGGAGGAGGACGACGCCCCGGTGACATTTTTTGTCAAGACCCCGGTGAACGTGGATGAGGACGGCGCCGACATCTACCCGGTGGACGGGGTATACAGCGACGCGAACATACACATCTACCAGACGCCCTGGGACGCCGAGGATGGGATGGAGACGGCGCTCACCGGCGTTGTCAGCCTGTACATAGAGGACTACGGCGGACACTACACCGCCCAGCCCTCCTACTTTGACCTGGGCCGCTACAGCTACGGCATGTCAGAGGTGGAATATGAGGACGACGGTCAGACCTATACCGTCCGGGCGGCCGTGTTCCTGTCCGACGGCTACTACTGGAAGGTGAGCGCGAAGTACACGGCGGAGTACGCCGACGCGGTGAACGACGCTCTCAGCGACGTGCTGTTCTCCCTGCGGGTGGGCGGCGCCGAGCCTGACACGGCCGACAGCCCGGAGACGGAAGCGCCCGCCCAGGTCCAGACGACGGGCGCGCTCCCGCCCTGGGACGAGATACTGGCCATTTTGAGCGACACCATGGACCGGAGCGACTTCTATATGGACCTGGATCAGGAGCCCCTTGTCTGCCAGTCCGACCAGAACGGCGACGGGGTCTGGGAGCTCTTCACGGTCTTCCCCTGCAAAAACGGCAATGACATCTATGTGGTGGAAAATGTCTGGCTCATAGACGGAAACGGCTCGAAGTGCGTCAGCACCGGCGTGCTGTTCCACGAGGTGGGCGGCAACAGCGGCAGCCTCTCCATGGCCAGAAAGGACGGGACCCTGTACGCGGTGATCCGGACCAACCAGCCGGACGGCGACCGTTTCCATGACTTTGTCGATATCTGCTCCCTCAAAGAGGGCGAGGCCGCCCTAGGGGACGAGTACATCGCCATGAGCCGCGACGGCGTCTATGGGGACGAGGATAACGGCCAGTACGTGATCGACGGCAGCCAGGTGAGCCGCGCCGACTATGAGGATTTGCTGAACAGCTTTGACGTCATTTACACCCTGGACATCATGGCTGGCGGCGATGAAAATTACAGCGATGTGGTCCCCTTCTCCGTGCTGTATATGTGACGGGGGGGAGCGATATGAAAATGCGCGAAAGACTGACGGCCCTGGCGCTGGCGGGGCTGCTGCTGGCCGCCATGGTGATGACTGTCGGCGCGGCCGCCCCCGGCATCGTCCTCCCGCCTCCGGCCCAGACCCCGTGGCCGGAGGAGAACGCCGTCACCCTGGACGGGGAGGCGGCGGAGATGGCGGAGTATGTGTACTCCTACGCCCCGGAGTACGGGCACGTGTTCGGCGTCGGCTTTTCCGCCGGAGGCGAGGCCTGGACCATCCTGGCCGCGCTGCCGGAGGAGTTGTGCGTCAGCGGGGCGGTATATTCCGGGGACGATATTGCGGACAGCGGCGTCGTGTTTGAGGCGACGGTGGTCGATATGGAGAGCTTTGCGATACAGTCCTATAATTCGCTGACTGACCCCGAGGCCTTTGAGGACCTCTCCGTGAGCTTCGGGAGCGTCACGCTCTATGAGACGGCCCGGTTCTGCCTCGCGGGGACAGTCCCAGCCAACGGACGGGACGCCGGGATATGGGTCCTGGGCGAAGCCGCGTACACGGAGAGCGCCGCCAGCACGGCCGCCGGGACGGCGAACGTGTGCGGCGCCTGCGGCGGGAGCGGGAAGTGCGCCATCTGCCACGGGAGCGGGGTATGCCAGGTGTGCTTTGGCAGAGGCGGGATGTCCGTTGCCACCTACGGCATGGGCGGCGACGACTGGGTCGAGTGCATGGGCTGCCATGGGGACCGCCAGTGCAAATACTGCAACAGGGGCCTGTGCTCCGCCTGCGGCGGCTCCGGCACGGCATAGCAAAAGCTCATTGATAGAATAAGGGCCTGACCGCTTGTGGGCGGTCAGGCCATTCCATTTATTATAATTAATTTTGCGCTCAGCGGACGCTGTCCACAAAGCGGAGGAAGGCCTCCCGGCCGGAGGGGGTGCGCTTGTATACCCCCGCGTGCTCCAGCACCTGGGCGAAGACCTTTCCCACCTGGTCCTGGAGGATGGACATGGCGTTTTCGGCGGTGAAGGCGTACTTCTCTGCCAGGGCCTCCGCCCAGTCCGCGTGCTTGGCCAGGGCCTCGCTGCCCCGGATGTCCCCGCCGGAGACGAGGGCGTCCGCCAGGGCGGCCAGCTCATCCTTCAGCCGGGCGGGGAGGACCGCCAGGCCCATCACCTCGATGAGCCCGATGTTCTCCTTTTTGATGTGGTGCAGCTCCGGGTGGGGGTGGAAAAGCCCCAGGGGGTATTCCACCGTGGTCCGGTTGTTGCGCAGCACCAGGTCCAGCTCAAAATCCCCCTCCCGCATCCGGGCAATGGGGGTGATGGTGTTGTGGGGCTCGCCGCCGGTCTCGGCCAGGATGTCCGCCGCCGGGTCGGACCAGGCCCGCCAGGCCAGCAGTATCCTGTCTGCCAGGTCCACCAGCCGGTCCGGGTCGGATGCGCGGACGCGGATGACGCTCATGGGCCACTTCACAAGCCCCGCCTTCACATCCCCGTAGCCGGGGAAGGACACCTCTGTCTCCACAGGGGCCTTGGCCATGGCGAAGGTGTACCGGCCTCCCTGGAAGTGGTCGTGGCTCAGGATGGAGCCGCCCACGATGGGCAGGTCCGCGTTGCTGCCGATGAAGTAGTGGGGGAAGCGGCGCAGGAAGTCCATCTGCCTGCGGAAGGTGGACCGGTCGATCTTCATGGGGATGTGCCGGGCGTTGAGCACGATGCAGTGCTCGTTGTAGTACACGTAGGGGGAGTACTGGAAATACCAGGGCTGGCCGTCCAGCTCCAGGGGGATGAGCCGGTGATTCTGCCGGGCGGGGTGGTCCAAGCGGCCGCCGTAGCCCTCGTTGGAGGCGCAGAGCTGGCAGGCGGGGTAGGCGTTCTGGGGGGCGGACTTGGCCGCGGCGATGGCCCGTGGGTCCTTCTCGGGCTTGGACAGGTTCACGGTGATGTCGATGTCCCCGTACTCGGTGGGGGTGACCCACTTCATGTCCCGGGCGATGCGGTAGCGGCGGATGTAGTCCGTGTCCTGGCTGAAGGTATAGTACCAGTCTGTAGCCGTCTGGGGGCTCTGGGCGTACTTGTCACAGAAGGTCCGGCGCACCTGGCTGGGGCGGGGGGTGAGGCGGCCCATCAGCTCCGTGTCCAATATGTCCCGGCTGGCGATGCCGCTGTCGCACCGGCCGTTTTCCACAGCCCAGTCCAGAATGTCCCGCAGGATGTCCTCCAGCGGCCGCGCCGCGGCCGTCCGGGGCGCCTCCCAGCGGTCCAGGCCCAGGGCGGTGAGCAGCCGGTTGGCGGCCCACACCCGGTCGTCGGGCTCGATGAGCCCCTTTTCCTCCCCGTAGCGGATGAGCTCGGCGATGTTGTTGTCGATCATGGTGCCTCCTCCTTATGACAGCGCCGCGCCGCCCACCGGGCGGACGGACAGGATGTGGCAGGCGCCCGGACCGAGGATGGCCTCGATGCGGGTCTTGAAATCGTCCAGCATGTCCAGGGGGACGAAGGCCTGGGCCGTGCCGCCGAAGCCGCCCCCGTGGACCCGGACGGCGCCCCGGCCCCCCAGGATGCGGCCCGCCAGGGCGATGGTGAGCATAAGCGCCTGGTCGGCGGTCTGGCCGGTGGGGATGATGTTTTGCAAAAACAGCGCCGAGGACCGGCCCGAGGCCCGTACCAGGGATAGAAAGCCGTCGAAGTCCCCGGCCTTCAGGGCCAGGGCCTGGGCGTGGGCCCGCTCGTTCTCGTCAAAGTAGTGCATGGCCCGCAGCACGGCCCGGTCGCCCGCCAGCTTTCGCAGGGCGGGGATGGCGGGGGTGAAGTCCGCCTCCGGCACGTCCCGGAGCACCGCCTGGCCGAAATAGCCGCTGACAGTCCGCAGCTCGTCGGTGATGGCGGCGTATTCCGCCGTCAGGTCCCCGTGGCCCGCCCCGGAGTCCAGGATGCACAGGGCGTAGCCCGCCGCCCGCAGGTCCAGGTCTATGCGCTCCACCGCCGGATGGGCGGGGTCGGCAAAGTCGATGGCCACCACCCCGCCCACGGAGCAGGCGGTCTGGTCCATGAGCCCGCAGGGCTTGCCGAAAAAGAAGTTCTCCGCGTACTGGCCTATCTGTGCCAGCTCCACCCCGTCGAAGCCGCAGTCGAACAGGCTGTTGAGGATGACCCCGGCCAGCACCTCGAAGGCGGCGGAGGAGCTCAGTCCGCTGCCCCCGGGCACGTCCGACACCATATAGGCGTCCACGCCCGCCCCATCAAAGGAGCGGCCCAGCTGGACAAAGCGGGCGGCCACCCCCCGGAGCAGGGCGGCGGAGGTGTTGCGCTCGGAGGGGCGGGGGGAGAGCTGGCTCAGGTCCACCTCTATCAGGGGGTAGCCCTCGCTCATGACCCGGAAAAGGCCGGTGTCGGTCCTGGCGGCGGCGGCCAGCACGTCCAGGTCCACCCCGGCGGCCAGGACGCGGCCGTGCTGGTGGTCGGTGTGGTTGCCGCCCAGCTCCGTGCGGCCGGGGGCGGAGAAAAAGCCGTCGGCGGGACGGCGAAAGGTCTGGTCGAAGCGGGACAGCACATAGCCGTAGCGCTCCTTTTCCGATTGAAGCCTCGCCTGGCCGTACAGCCGGACGAGGGCGTCGTCCAGCGCGCCGGATGCCAGACGGCGGGCAAGGGGCTGGTGTTCCATGGTGGAGACCTCCTTTTTATATGTCAGCGCCGGGAAGCTCCGGCAGAGGGATGTCGTCAAGGGGGACCTTGTCCCAGGAAAACAGGGGCAGAAGCTCCCGGGCCGTGACGGGCTCCGGGGCGGGGAGCAGCCCGGCCATCCAGGCCAGGATGCCGGTCAGGGCCTGGGGGGAGCAGGTCCTGCGCAGGACCTGGGTGCTGAGGCTGCCCAGGCGCTTGGACAGCTTTCCCCCGCTCTCGGTGATGAGCGGGCCGTGGCAGTAGGAGGGGGGCGTGCCGCCCAGGGCCTGGATGAGCCAGGCCTGCCTGGGAGCGGAGGACAGCAGGTCCCGGCCCCGGACAACCCGTGTCACCCCCATGAGCATGTCGTCCACGCTCACCGCCAGCTGGTAGGCGAACACCCCGTCCGCCCGCCGGAGGATGAAGCCGCCCTCCCGGCCCAGGGCCTGGGAGAAGGGGCCATAGTGGCCGTCTATGATGGTGACGGTCCTGTCCGGGGGCAGAGCCTTCCAGGCAGGACGGCGGCCCTGGTCAGCCAGGGCGCGGCGCTCCGCCGCCGTGAGGCGGGCGCATCGGCAGCCTTCGTCCCGCTGGGCCTGGCCAGGATGGGGGGCGGAGGCGGCGGCCAGCCGCTGGGCCCTGGTGCACCAGCAGGGGTAGACGAGGCCCTGCCGGGCCAGGTCGTGAAAGGCCTGGCGGTAATACTCCTCCCGGCGGCTCTGGCGATAGGCCGGGTCGGGCCAGCCCTCGTCCCAGTCCAGGCCCAGCCACCGAAGGTCCTCTGCCAGGGCCTGGGCGTATTCCTCCCGGGAGCGGGCCGGGTCCAGGTCCTCCATCCGGAAGATGATCCGGCCGCCGTTGGCACGGCTGTCCAGCCATGCCAGGAGCATGGCCAGCAGGTTGCCCAGGTGCATGTACCCGGAGGGGCTGGGGGCGAAACGGCCCGTATACGGTCTTTCCATAGCTCTTATTATAAATATTTTCCGCCGGATGTAAAGGGAGAATTTTCCTGCCAGCGCCGGGCCGCGCCCTTTGGGCTTGACAGCGGGGCGTAGATTTTATAAAATATACAATAACTATGGCGCAAGGGAGGCTTTCCCATGAATCTTCCGAATAAGCTCACCATCGCCCGCATCGCCATGACCGTGCTGATGGTGGTCTTTCTGCTGTTTACCGGCCCGGTGTGGGGGTGGCTGGCGGCGCTGATGTATATCGCGGCGTCCCTGACCGACATGGCCGACGGGAGGATAGCCCGTGAGCGGGGGCTGGTGACGAACTTTGGCAAGTTCATGGACCCCCTGGCGGACAAAATACTCAACTACTCGGTGATGATCGTGCTCATCCCCGAGCACCTCATCCCCCCGGTGGCGCTGGTCATCATCCTGTTCCGGGAGTTTCTGGTGTCCGGCATACGCCTGTCCGCCGCCGAGCAGGGCAGGGTAGTGGCCGCCAACATCTGGGGCAAGCTGAAGACCCTGGTCCAGGACCTGTCCCTGGCGGCGATACTGGTGCTGCGGGCGGTGGACGTGAGCTTCCTGGAGGAGCTGTCCGGGGTGCTGCTGTGGGTGTGCGCCGCGCTGACGGTCATATCCGGGGCGGTGTATCTGGCGGAGAACAAGGACGTGCTCCTGGACGCCGACTGAAAGAGAATAAGGGCATAAAAACGGCCTGCCGTGGGAGCGTTACCCATGGCAGGCCGTGTTCGTCACCCTTCCGTCCCGTACAGGGGCTTTCCGTACACGCCGTCGTGGACGAAGTCCGCCAGGGCCTTCCGGGGCCGGGGCCTGGGGTCCTGGGCGGGCACCCCCAGAGGGGTCATGGCCACCACCCGCAGAGAGTCGGGCACGTGGAGGAACCGGCGTATCTCCGCCTCCTCAAAGAGACCTATCCAGCAGGTGCCAAGGCCCATCTCCGCGGCGGCCAGACAGGCGTTTTCCAGGCAGATGCCGATGTCCGTCATGTAATAGGGCTTGCCCTCCTC
>CANRNA010000004.1 GCA_947631805.1 uncultured Oscillospiraceae bacterium
ACGCCCACATCCAGCAGCGCCCCGCCCGCCCTGTCCGGGTCGAACAGCCGGGACGCGCTCTTCTCCCCGTATATCCGGAAGGCCGCCTCCGCCCGCTCTATCCGCCCGAACAGGCCCCGGTCCAGCCAGTCCTTCACCTGGTTGGCCACCGGCGCGAACCAGGTCCACATGGCCTCGGCGATGTAAAGGCCCCGCGCCTCGGCCAGGGCCGTCAGCTCCCTCGCCTGCCGGGCATTAACCGTGAAGGACTTTTCGCACAGCACCGGCTTGCCCAGCTCCAGGGCCAGTCTGGCGTATTCATAGTGGCTTTGGTGGGGCGTGACCACATACACCCCCTCCACCCCCGGCGCGGCGATGGCCTCCGCCGCCGACCGGGCCGGGACCGCGCCGTATTGGGCGGCGAAGGCCTCGGTTTTTTCATAGCGCCTTGCATAGACCGACGCCACTCTGTGCCGCCCCGTGGCGGTGATCTGCCCGGCGACCGTATGCCCCAGGCCTCCGCAGCCGATAAAGCACCATCCGAACGCTTTCATATCCGCGCCTCCCTGTCGTCTGTTTTTTCCATTATACCGCCCGCCGCCCCTTTTCGCAACGCTCAGCATAAGACAGGCTGACAAAGGACGGATAAACGAGAGCGAAGGCCGGTCAGGCCGAGCCGCGCGGCGGGCCGCGCGTGAAGTCAAAAGCCATGGTCTTTATCTTTATCCCTGACGGCAACGAAAGCCGCTACGATATCGACATCGGAAATATCATCGACCTACTTGTCCACCGAATCGCAAGTAATGCCCCTTCCGCTTCCCCTTTTCCCCCTCCCGGCGCGGCATTGCCCCGGACGATAATTTTTCCAAAAAGTGTGTGACGCCGCCGCCCGGATGGTTTATAATAGGACCACGGACAGGAGGTGAGCCGCCATGAAAAAGATAAAGACCGCCGGGCGGCCCGTGCTGGGCGCTCTGCGGCCCCTGGCGGCCTTCGAGGTCCTGTACAAAATGGGGGCGGTCATCCTGTTCGTGCCCCTGCTGCTGGGCTCGTCGGCCCTGGTGATGCGCCTGAACGGCCTGGCCTATCTGACCCATGAGAACATCCGCGCCTTCCTCACCAGCCCTTTGACGGTGCTGGCCTTCGGGATGTGCCTGCTGCTGGGGGCGGCGTATGAGCTCGTCGATATCTGCGCGGTCCTCTTCGCCCTGGACCAGGCCGCCCTGGGGCGGACCGTCACCGCCGGGCAGATACTGCGCTTCGCCCTGGGCGGCGCGGCCCGGGCCCTCCGGCCAAGGGCCATCCCCCTGGCCGCGGCGGCGCTGCTCCTTCTCCCGGCGGTGCACGGCGGCTGCATCCTGGGCTTTTTCGCCACGGTCTCCGTGCCCGGCCCCATCGCCGACTACCTGCGGGCCAAGCCCCTTCTGCCGGAGCTGGTCACTGCCGCGGGGCTGCTCATGACGGCGGCGGGCCTGTGGCTGCTTTACGCCTTCCCCTGCCTCGTCCTGGAGGGCGGCCCGGCCCGGAAGAGCGCCGCCGCCCTGATAAAGGGCCACCGCGGGCGGGACATGGGGGCCTTCCTCGGGGTGCAGGCGGTCTGCGCCGCCCTGGGCGTGGCGCTGCTGCTGGCCGTGGTGGCCGCCGCCGGACTGGTCGGCCGCCTGCTCACGGCGGCGTTCCGGCTGGATTGGCTGGGCCCCTTCGCCGTGTGGCTCGCCACGGTGCTGACGCTGTGGCTCATCGCCTCCCTGGCCGTCCCCGTGGGGTACGGGTCTCTGGGGGTCTTGTATCTGCGCCGGAGGGCGGCGGGGGGCCAGCCCCTGCCCTGCCCCGCCGCGCCCGCGCCCTGCCGCCTGTCCTCCGTCCCCCGGCGGGACAAGCTCATCAAGGCCCTGGCCGCCTGCGCCGTCGCCGCCGGGAGCCTGGCCATATTCCTCATGCTCTGCACCGGCGCCATCAACCCCGATGTGGAATATCTGCACACCATGGAGATAACCGCCCACCGGGGCGCCTCCGCCTTCTTCCCGGAAAACACCATGGCCGCCTTCGTGGGCGCCAATGACCTGGGCGCCGACTGGATAGAACTGGATGTCCAGCAGTGCCGGGACGGGCAGCTCGTCGTGGCCCACGACGCGAATCTGAAACGGACCACCGGCGTGAATGTGAACGTCTGGGAGCTCACCTATCCCCAGATAGCCGCCCTGGACGCCGGGAGCGCCTTCGGCCCCGAGTACGCGGGCGAGCCCATCCCCCTGCTCGCGGACGTGCTGGCCTTCGCCAGGGACAGCGGCGTGAAGCTCAATATCGAGCTGAAGCCCACCGGCCATGAGACGGACCTGGAGAAAAGCGTCGTGGACGCCATCCGCCAGGCGGAGCTGGAGGACGCCTGCGTCGTCACCTCCCAGGTCTACCAGGTGCTGAAAGATCTGAAGGCATACGACGAGAACATCACCACGGTGTATGTGATGCGCCTGGCTTACGGCAGCATCGACAGGCTGAGCGCGGCGGACCATTTCAGCGTGGACGCGAAAAGCGTCACCCGTGCCCTGGTCTCCCGGGTGCATAACGCCGGAAAGCAGCTCTACGCCTGGACGGTCAACACCCGCAAGAGCATCAATAACATGATAGACCTGGGCGTGGACAACATCATCACGGACGACGTGGACCTTGCCAAGCAGTGCGTCTACGAAAGCCGCTACAGCGGCCTGGTGGAGGATTATATCCAGCTGATACAGTGATTTATATTGTATAACGAACCCCCGGCGCGGGAAACGCGCCGGGGGTTCGTTATGTGGATTCAGAGCCGGACCTCTATGGGCCGGTGGACGGTCATGCTGTCGGGGGTGACCAAGCAGTCGTAAGCCAATATCTCCACCCCCGCGTCACGGGCGGCCCGGAGGGCGGCGGCAAAGGCCGGGTCGGTGGCCTCGTTGGGGGCGAACCAGGCCGGGCCCTCCATCTGGACAACGAACATCACCCACGCCCGGCCGGGGAAAAGCGCCAGCTCCCGCAGGTGCTTTGTCCCCCGCTGGGTGGGGGCGTCGGGGAACAGGACCACCCCGTCCCGCTCCAGGGTGACGCCCTTCACCTCCAACAGCGCCAGCTCCGGCGGGGAGGTCGGCGGGACAACGGCGAAGTCGAAGCGGCTGTCCCCATAGGAAAATTCAGGCTTTATCGCCGCTCCGGGGACGAGGCCCCCCGCCTCCAAAAACTCCCGGACCGCGGCGTTGGGGGCCTGGCTGTCCATGTTGATGAGCAAGCCGCCCTTTTCCACCGCCACCAGGTCGTAGCGGGTCTTGCGGGGCGTGTTCTCCCCCGCGTCGGACAGGTACACACGGGCCCCCGGCACCAGCAGTTCCCGGCACCGGCCCGTGTTCTTCACGTGGACCGTCTCGGTCCTGCCGCCCATGTCCACCAGGGCCATGAACCGGTTGGGCCGGGCGACGAACCGCCCGGCCGCGATCTTTTCATATCTCATATTTCATCCTTCACCGCCTGGATGAGCTTGCGGGTATACTCATGCTGAGGGTGGTCATACACCTCGTCCACCGTGCCGGTCTCGATGATGCGCCCCTTTTCCATCACCATCACCCGGTCGCATATCGAATAGACCACGTTCAGGTCATGGCTGATGAACAGATAGCTCAAATCCAGCTCCCGGCGGAGCTGCCACAGCAGGTCCAATATCTGGGCCTGGATGGTCACGTCCAGGGCCGACACGGGCTCGTCGGCGATGATGAACTGAGGGCGCTGGATGAGGGCCAGGGCGATGGACACCCGCTGGCGCTGGCCGCCGGAGAGCTCACGGGGCTTGCGCTTTACATAATCTTCTTCCAGCCCCACCCGGGCCATCATGTCCAGCACCCGGCGCTTCCGCTCCGCAGCGTCGTATTTGCCGAAAATGCGCAGGGGCTCGGACAATATCCAGCCCACGGTCCGGGCCGGATTCAGGCTGGACAGGGGGTCCTGAAACACCATCTGGGGCCGCTTTGTGTGGTGACGGACGACGCCGGACACGTCCTTTTCCGGGAGCATGCCCAAAATGGCCTTGGACAGGGTGGACTTGCCGCAGCCGGATTCGCCCACCAGGCCGACTATCTCCCCGTGGTTAACATAAAAATTCGCGTCGTGCACCGCCTCAAACCCGGCACGGCGGCCGAAGACCGTGGTGTCCGAGTAGCGGACGGTGAGATGCTCCACTTCCAGCACAGGTTCACTCATGGCGCTTCCTCGTGGGGATGGCGGCGATGAGCCGCCGGGTGTAATCGTCCTGGGGGCTGGCGAACACGTCTTCGGTGTTGCCCCGCTCCACGATCCGGCCCCGGTACATGACGGCCACCGACTCGCACAGGCGGCGCACCACGGACAGGTCGTGGCTGATGAGCAGGATGGCCACCCCGTACCGGACGCTGATGGACTTCAAAAGCCGCAGTATCTGTATCTGGACTGTCACGTCCAGGGCGGTGGTGGGCTCGTCGCAAATGAGCAGCTTGGGGTGTATCACCATGGCCGAGGCGATGACAGCCCGCTGGCGCTGGCCGCCGGAGAGCTGGTGGGGGTATTTTTCGTATGTCACCTCCGGCTCCGGCAGGCCCACCTGGACCATGGCCTCCAAGGCCCGCTCCCGCCGCTGGTCGGCGGTCAGGTCCGTGTGCAGGCGAAGCACCTCCTCCACCTGGCAGCCCACCCGTATGAGGGGGTTGAGGCTGGTCATAGGCTCCTGAAACACCACGCCGATGCCCGGCCCCTGGATGGCGCGCAACTCCTCCCGGGGGCAGGTGAGCACATCCCGGCCCTGGAACAGCACCTGGCCGCTGAGAGCGGCGCTCCCCCGCTGCAAAAGCCCGGAGAGGGCCATGGCCGTGACGGTCTTCCCGGAGCCGGACTCCCCCACCAGGCCCAGCCGCTGGCCGGGCTCGATGGTCATGTCCACGCCCCGGACGGCCTCCTTGCCCGTGGAGTGGAAGCGCACGCGCAGATCGCGTATCTCAACCAGCGCCATAGCCGCCTCCCATCCCCTCGCTGAGCAGGCCGAAGCCCAGCACCAGCAGGATGATCGCCGCGCCTGTGCTCAAAGCGTACCAGGGCGCGGACAGCAGATACCCCTGGGCCTCGTTCAGCATCCGGCCCAAACTTGCATCCGGCGGCTGGACGCCCACGCCCAGATAGCTCATGGACGCCTCCGCCAGCACAGCGTTATTGAACCCGATGGCCACGCTGGGCAGCAGCACGGGCACGATGTTGGGCAATATGTGCCGGAACAGCACCCGCATATCCCCCGCCCCCATGAGCCGGGCGCTGCGCACATAGTCCAGGCTCTTCTGCCGGGCCACCTCCGTGCGCACGATACGGGCAAAGCTGGGCACGAACAGCACGCCCAGGGCGATGATGATGTTGTACTTGCCCTGGCCGAACAGGGCGATGAGCACCAGGGCCAGAAGGATGCTGGGGAAGGCGGCGACGGCGTCGTTCAGGCGCATGACGATCTCGTCCAGCCAGCCGCCGTAATACCCTGTGAGCCCGCCGATGACAAGCCCCGCCGCCAGGCCGATGGCCACCGTGGCCCCGGCGATGAGGGCGGTGGCTCCCGCCCCCTCCACCACACGGGAGAAGATATCCCGGCCGAAGTTGTCGGTGCCAAGGGGGTGGGAAAGACTGGGCCCGGCCATTTTGGCCGCGCCGTTCATGGCGTTGGGGTCGTAAGGGGTCCAGACCATGCCCACCAGGATGACGGCGAGCATGAAGGCGGTGATGACGGCCCCGGCGGTGAAGTTTTTGTTGTGTCTGAGCTTCATATCTGTCTCTGTCACCCCAGCCGGATGCGGGGGTCTATGGTCTGGGTGATCACGTCCGCCAGGTAGTTCATGAACACCACGATGAAGGCGATGATGACCACGATGCACTGGACCACCGGGTAGTCCCGGTTGCCGATGCTGGCGATCAGGAGCCTGCCCAGCCCCGGCAGGGCGAACACCTGCTCCACGATGATGGACCCGGCCACGATGTCCGCCAGCGTCATGGCCACAAAGGTCACCACCGGCAAAATGGCGTTTCGCAGCACGTGGCCCCGGATGACCCCCCAGCGGGAGTTGCCCCGGCTGTAGGCCGTGCGCACATAGTCCCGGTCCATCTCGTTGAGGATGTTGGACCGGAGCAGCTTGGTGACCATGGCCGCCTTGGGGATGGCGATGGCCAGGGCCGGGAAGATCAGATAGCCCAGAAAGCCCCAAAAGCTCTCCCGCCAGCTCACGAAGCCCCCCGGCACAAACAGCTTCAGCACCAGGCCGAAAACATAGGTGAACAGCATTCCCAAAAAGAACGGGGGAATGGCCATGAACACCTGGTTCATGGCCACGAATACCCGATCGAGCCGTCCGCCCTGCCAGCGGGCCAGCGTGATGCCAAGAGGGATGCTGATGGCAATGACCAGAAGCCAGGCCATGAGGGACAGCCCCGCCGTGACGGCGCCCTTCCCCTCCATGACCTTCTCCACGCTCATGCCATAGCTGTAGCTGTCGCCCATATCCCCGGTGACGAAACCGGTGAGCCAATCCCAGTACCGCACCAGGACGTTCCTGTCCAGTCCCATCGCGTGCCGCAGCGCCGCCGCCCGCTCCGGGGTGTAGTCATTGCCCAAGAGCTTGGTTGTGGGGTCGCCGGGGACGATCTGGAAGGCCAGGAAGGCCAGCAGGGATATGAGGAGCAGGGTGACGACCAATACTCCTGTTTTTTTCAGCACATACCGCACTTACGCGGTCTTGGAGACACCGGCCAGGTCCATCACGTACAGCGGATAGAACCGGTAGCCCTCCACATTGGGCTGCATGACCACAAAGTCCGCCAGGTCCTGGATGTACACGTTTGCGGCCTGCTGGGTCAGGATCTGCTGGCAGGTGCCGAACAGGTCCACCAGGTTCTCGTCCAGCCCGCCCAGTTCCATAGCGGCTTTATATGCCTCGTCGTAGCCAGCGTCGCTGAAGCCGATGAAGTTCTTAGCGTTGTCGCTGACGAAGCGGCCCAGCATGGCCGAGCCGGTGAGGGTGGAGGCGTCCATGCCGCACACCGTGGCCTCAAAATCCCGGCCCTGGTACACATCGGAGTACCAGGCGGCCCACTCCACTTGCTGTATCTGGGCCTTGACCACGCCGCCCAGCTGGTCCAGAAGATTGACGATCACCTGGGCCGCGTCCACATGGGGGGTATAGTTGCTGGGCACGATGATGGTGAACTCCAGGGGATGGGCCCGGTCATAGCCCTCCTGGGCCAGCAGCTCCAGGGCCTTGTCCGTGTCCGGCTGGTAGTAGTCGGTCAACTCCTCATCGAAGTATTTGCCGAAGGCGGGGTACATGCTGCTGCCCACGGGGAAGCCGTGGCCGTCTCCGGCCAGGTCGATGACCGCCTGCTTGTCGATGGCGTAGCACAGCGCCATGCGTACCAGCTGGCTGTCAAAGGGCGCCCTGGCGTTGTTGAGATACAGGGCCTGCACCAGGTTCATGCTGCCCTCCAGCACGGTCAGGTCGCTCAGCTCCGCCACCTGGCTGGCCTCCAGATGGGCCGCCAGATCAATGGCGCCGGAGCGCAGGCTCATGACCATGGTCTGGCCGTCCTCGATGACCTTGAAGGTGACTTTGGCGCACTTGGCCTTCTCCCCCCAATAGTCGTCGAACCGCTCGACGACGATGTTCTCCTGGGGAGAGCGGGACACGTACTTGAACGGGCCCGTGCCTATGATGCCGTCGGCGGGGTCGCTGCCCTCGGGGATGATGGCGGCGGTCATATAGGCGGGAAACTCCACGTCAGGCGCGGACAGGGTGACGACCACGGTGTGGTCGTCGGCAGCCTCCACGGCGGCGACGTTCGCCAGCGTGGCCATCAGGGGCTCACCGGTGTCGAGACCTGCGGCACGGGTCAGAGAATAGACTACGTCCCCGACCGTGACCTCGCTTCCGTCATGGAACCGCACGCCCTCACGGAGAGTGAAGGTGTATTCGTCTGCGGTGTCGTTGACGGTGTAATCTTCGGCGACGGCGGGGACGAGATTTCCCTCGGTATCGGGCTTCAACAGCCCTTCATAGATGTTGAAGAGGACTTCTCTGGTTCCTGCCGACGACGATGATACGTGCGGGTCAAGACTGCTGTCCAAGTCTGCGGCGATGCCGACGGTCAGGTCGGCGTCTCCGGTGGAGCCGTTTTCAGCGGCGAGGGCTGACTGGCCGCCTCCGATGAAGAGTACCGCCGTCATAAGTACCGCCAATGCAAGAGTGAGAATGCGTTTCGTCATAGCAAAATTTCTCCTTTTTTGGCTCCATATTAAGTTTTTCTCTTGGCGAGCTAGAGCATAACACAAACCGGCGGAAAGGTCAATAGCCAGTCGCTTCCTCTCATCTCACGCCGGTCAGGTCCCTGACGACCTCCCCGGCCAGTATCAGCCCCGCCACAGAGGGCACGAAGGCCACGCTCCCCGGCGTCTGCCGCCGGGAGGCGGAGGCCCTCTCCCCCGCCGACGCGCAGAGGGAGCAGCCGCCGCACCCGGAGTCCTCCTCCGGGCCTGGGGTCCTGGCCGTCTCGGGGGACCAGACCACCTTCAGGGCCCTGACGCCACGCTTTTTCAGCTCCCGGCGCATCACCCGCGCCAGGGGGCAGACGGAGGTCTCATATATGTCCGACACCCGAAAGGCGGCGGGGTCCAGCTTGTTGCCCGCGCCCATGGAGCTGATGATGGGGGTACCCGCCGCCTGGGCCCGGAGGGCCAGCTCCAGCTTAGCGCTGACGGTGTCGATGGCGTCCACCACATAGTCATAGGCGGCGAAGTCGAACATATCCGCCGTCTCGGCGGTGAAAAACACCCGGCGGGCGTTCACGGTCATGTCCGGGGCGATGTCCAAAAGCCGCTCCCGGGCCGCCTCCACCTTGTACCGGCCCACGGTGGAGGCAGCGGCGAAAAGCTGCCGGTTCAGGTTGGTGATGCACACCCTATCGTCGTCCACGATGTCCAGGGTCCCCACGCCGCTGCGGGCCAGTGCCTCCGCCGCGTAGCTGCCCACGCCGCCCACGCCGAACACCGCCACACGGGCACGGGCCAGCCGCTCCATGGCCTCCCGGCCCAGGAGCAGCTCCGTTCTGGAAAATCGGTCCCCCATGGTCTCTCCTCCTTCGCGCGCCGCGCCCGGCTCCAGGGAGCCGGGCGCGGACCGTGCGCTTTTCGGTTTATTTCAGATACTTGTCTACCACGCTCTGGGCCGCCGCGGCGTCGTTGGCCACCACGAAGATCACGTAGCTGCCGCTCTTGGCTATAATGGCGTTTTGCAGCCGGGGGATGGCCTCGGGCACATAGCTCTGCAGCACGGACTGCTGGTCGCTCACACGGGTCCGGCACAGCTCCTCCAGGTGGCTGGCGGCGTTGGCGTCCTTGGCCTTGGCCAGGAGCATCTCCTCGCCGGTGGAGCCGCTGTAGTACATGACGCTGCTCTCCACCTCGTCGGCGCTGAACCGGTACACGCCTGCGGCGATGCCGTCGGCGGCGGCGAACTGGTTCATGTCCACGGAAAAGGCGGTGCTGTTGGCCAGGTCCTGCCCCAGGGCCTTCAGGTCGATGTCCTTATCCCCGCCGCAGGAGGCGAGGCACAGCATCAGTGCGATGGTCAGCAGGCATACGGCAAGTCTCTTTATCATTGGTTCTCTCCTCTTTATCGTCTTTGTCTTATTTTAACCGGCCTGGGGAGCGGCCTGGCCCGTGGTCTGGGCGCCCTCCGTTCCGGTGGGTATATAGTGGGTCTTCATATAGTTGAACCAGTTCTCATAGTGGGCCGGGGTGAAGTGGATGCCGTCCGGGGTCACGTCCGAGGGCAGATATCCGTCCTCGTTGCACAGCACCGGGTAGATGTCCAAAAACCACACCTGCCGCTGCCGGGCGATGTCCCGGAGCATGTCGTTGAACGCCAGCACCAGGTCCTTGGTGAAATACCGGTCGTTGGTGGACTTCCACAGGCTCACCGGGGACACGGCCACCAGGTAGATGATGCTGCCCGGATGGTCGGCCTCCAGCTGGTCCAGCAGGCTGTTGAACGCCTCCCGCAGGGTGGCCTTGTCATAGCTCATCTCGTTGCAGCCGAAGCCCACGTATATCTTGCCGTAGGTGTTGCCGCTCATCCTGGCCGCGTAAGAGGACGCCCCCAGCACGGTCAGCCCGTCCTCCCAAAACCAGTGGGTATCGTCCTTGGGCAGCAGGCCGTCATAGTCGTAATACCACAGACCGGACAGCACCGAGTTGCCCAGAAAGGCCGCGTCGGCAAAGTACTCCGGCCCCGCCTCCGCGCTCTGCTCCGGCACCTCCGGTCCCGGCCAGGGCGTGGCCGTGGGCACCGGGGTGGGGGTGGGCTCGGGGATGGCCGTGGGCTCGGGGGTATTCGGGCTGAAAAGGCCGAACAGTCCGCCGCCGTCTGACTCCTCCTGCGAGGCGGGAGCCTCCGTCTGGACCGCGGCCGTGCCGGGGCCCTCCGCCGTCCGGGCGCGGCTCCGGCCGATGGTCCTGACGCCCATGGCCAGGGTCACGGCAAACAGTATCACGCTCAGCCCCAGAAAGACGAGCGCGGGCGTTCTGTGTCTCATGATCTCTCCCCAACTGGCCCGAACGGCCCCGCCGCCGGGAGCCGTCGGATAGTTTGTCGTCTTATGTCTACCGGAACTATAGCACGTTTCTCGCTGTTTTGCAATAGGAAACATAGAAAACCATCCGGCGCAAAACCGGGCCGCCTGGGGATATCGCGGGATGGCATCCCGCCGGGTGGATAGTTTTCCCCCCGCTGGCGCCGTCCATGCGCCCGACCCAGGGAGCGCGCGTTATGGAAACGCGCCGGAAAACCAGCGCGATTGCGATTGCAAAGTGAGGCCGTTTGGCGTATAATTAGAAAAATATATTGAAAGGAGGCGGGGCCGGACCCCCGCCTCCGGAGAAAAGGAAAGGCATGAAGGAAAAGCTATGGAACATCCCGGACAGCGCGCCCATCCCGGAGGCGCTGCTTCAGGCGGGATGCACGCCCCTGTTGGCCGCCGTGCTGGCGGCACGGGGCATGACCACCGGGCCGGAGGCCCGCGCCTTTTTGGCGGCGGGGCCCTTCGTACCGGCGGACCCTATGCGCCTTGCGGATATGGACATCGCCGTGGCGCGCATCCGCCAAGCCAAGGCCCAGGGGGAGACCGTGGCAGTCTATGGGGATTACGACGTGGACGGTATCACGGCCACCTGTCTTCTGGCGGGCTTTCTGCAGGACTGGGGCGTGAAGACGGAATTTTATATCCCTGACCGGCTGGAGGAGGGCTACGGCGTCAACACCGGGGCCATCGACCGGCTGCGGAGCCGGGGCGTCAGCCTCATCGTCACCGTGGACTGCGGCATCACCGCCGTGGCGGAGACGGAGTATGCCCGGCGGGCGGGGGTGGACATGATCATCACCGACCACCACGAGTGCCAGGCGGAGCTGCCTGGGGCCGTGGCGGTGGTGGACCCCAAGCGGCCTGAATGCGACGGGCCGGACCGGAGCCTCGCCGGGGTGGGGGTGGCCTTTGAGCTGGCCTGTGCCCTGGACGGGGACAGCCAGGCCATGCTGGAGCGGTACGCCGACCTGGTAGCCGTGGGCACCATCGCGGATGTGATGCCCCTGACGGGGGAAAACCGCCGGGTGGTGAAGCGGGGGCTGGAAAAACTCCGCACCGCGCCCCGGCCCGGTCTGGCCGCCCTGATGGAGCTGTCCGGCGTGGGGCCGGAGCGGGTGGGGGCCAACTCCGTGGGCTTCACCCTGGCCCCCCGCATCAACGCCGCCGGCCGTCTCGGCCGGGTGGAGGACGCCGCCCGTCTGGTGCTGGAGCGGGACCCGGCGCGGGCGCGTGTCCTGGCGGAGGCCCTTTGCGACATGAACCGGCTGCGCCAGCAGCTGGAGGCGGATATATGGGACCAGGCGGCCGGTATGCTGGCCGGGCAGGTCCGGGGCGGCCCCATCGTCCTGGCCCGGGAGGGCTGGCACCAAGGGGTCATCGGCATCGTGGCCTCCCGCCTGGCGGACGCCTATCAGGTGCCCACGGTGATGATATCCCTGGACGGGGACCGGGGCAAGGGCTCCTGCCGGAGCTGGGGCGGGTTCAACCTGTTCGACGCCCTGGCCGCCTGCGGGGCGTATCTGGACTCCTTCGGCGGCCATGCCCTGGCGGCGGGGCTGAACATCAGCCGGGAGAACATCCCCTCCTTCCGGGAGGCCCTGGCGGCCTATTACGCCGAACACATCCCCCAGGGGGAGGAGGGCGTGAGCCCGGACGTGACCATAGACAGCGCGGAGATGCTCACCATGGAATGCGTGGAGAGCCTGGAGGCCCTGGAGCCCTGCGGCAACGGCAATCCCCGGCCCGTGCTCTGCATGACGGACGCGGTCTTGGTCTCCGCGTCCCCTATCGGCGGCGGGCGGCACACCCGCCTGCAGCTGGAGAAGTTCGGCCAGCGCTATGACTGCGTGTGGTTCGGCCGGGCCGTCTCCGACCTGGGGGCCGTCCCCGGAGACCGGGTAGACGCGGCCTTCTTCCCCCAGGTGAGTGAGTTCCGGGGCCGCCGGAGCGTGCAGCTCGTGATGAGCGACATGCGCCGGACGGATCTGGCCGCCCTGTGCCTGCGTATACTGGACGGGGGCTCCTTCGGGGACCACCGCCTGACCCGGACGGAGCTGGGGCGGCTGTGGCGCGCCCTGTCCGCCCAGTGCCCGTGCAGGATGAAGCTGTCCCGGCTGTCCCGGCTGGACCCCCGGCTCCATCCTGCCCAGATCGCCCTGGGCCTGCGGGTGCTCCGGGAACTGAAGCTGGTCCAGGTGGACCCCGACGGCCAGGATGTAGACATCATGCTCATCGCCTGGGAGGCCAAGACCCAGTTGGACCGGTCCCCCACCTGGCGGGCCCAGTCCGTCAAAAAGGCGTGACAGCGCCCTTTGCGAATCATCCGTTTGATATAGAAAGAAGAAGAGAGTATGGCAGAATTTTCGCCCGATAAAGCCTTTGACGAGCTGTCGGCGGTCCTGGAGGAGAACAGCCCCAACGCGGACCTGGCCCGCATCCGCCAGGCCTTCGACTTTGCCGTGGTGGCCCACGACGGCCAGAAGCGCAAGGACGGCTCTCCCTACGTGACCCACGCCATCGCCGCGGCCATGATAGCCGGGGAGATGGGTTTGGACGACGAGTCCATCATGGCGGCCCTGCTCCACGACGTGCTGGAGGACACCACCACCACCCACGAGGAGCTGGAGGCCCGGTTCGGCCCGGAGGTGGCCGACATCGTGGAGGGCGTGACGAAGCTGACCCGCGTCCAGTACAGCACCCTGGAGGAGGCCCAGATGGAGAACCTCCGGAAGATGCTCCTGGCCATGGCCAAGGATATCCGGGTCATCCTCATCAAGCTGGCGGACCGGCTGCACAACATGCGCACCATGGAATTCCAGAGCCCGGAAAAGCAGCTTTCCAAGTCACGGGAGACCATGGAGATATACGCCCCCATCGCCCACCGGCTGGGCGTGGAGAAGATGAAGGACGAGCTGGAGGACCTGTCGCTGCTGTATCTGGACCCGGTGGGCTACCGGGAGATAACCAGCATCCTGGACAAGCGCCGGGAGGTGATGGAGCGGTTCCAGAAATCCATGGAGGAGCGCATCGGCGAGCGCATGGAGCAGGAGCACATCCAGTGCAAGGTCTACGGCCGCCTGAAGCACATCTACAGCATCTACCGGAAGATGTACGCCCAGCACCTGGGCGTGGAGGAGATATTCGACCTGTGCGCCTTCCGGGTGATCGTGAACGACCTGGCCGACTGCTACAACGTGCTGGGCATCATCCACGAGATGTTCCGCCCGGTCCCTGGCCGGTTCAAGGACTATATCTCCACCCCCAAGCCCAACAACTACCAGAGCCTGCACACCACCGTCATCGGCTCGGAGGGCATCCCCTTCGAGGTGCAGATACGTACCTGGCAGATGCACTTCACGGCGGAATACGGCGTCGCCGCCCACTGGAAGTATAAGTCCGGCAGCCTGGGCCACAAGGACGGGGACGAGGAGAAATTCGCCTGGATACGCCGTCTGCTGGAGACCCAGCAGGACTCGGACGTACAGGACTTCTACCACGACCTGAAGGTGGACCTGTTCGACGACGAGGTGTTCGTCTTCACCCCCAACGGGGACGTGAAGAGCCTCCCCGCCGGGGCCACCCCCATCGACTTCGCCTACGCCATCCACTCCGCCGTGGGCAACTCCATGACCGGGGCCAAGGTGAACGGCCGCATCGTGCCCATCGCCTACCCCCTGCAAAACGGCGACATCGTCTCCATCATCACCTCCCACTCCTCCGCCGGGCCCAGCCGGGACTGGCTGAACATCGCCAAGAGCGGCGAGGCCCGCTCCAAGATCAAGCAGTGGTTCAAAAAGGAGCGCCGGGAGGAGAACATCCAGCAGGGCCGGGAGATGTTCGAGGCGGAGGCCCGCCGGGCGGGGCTGTCCATGGCCGACGTGACGGACCCGGAGATGCTCCCCCACATCCTCAAGCGCCTGGCCGTCACGGAGCTGGACGACGTATTCGCCTCCATCGGCTACGGGGGCATGACCGCCGTCCACGCCGTGGGCCGCATCCGGGATGAGATCGTCCGCAACCGCACCGCAGTGCGCAAGACCGAGATAGAGAAGATGCAGGAGCGGGCCGACCGCCGCCAGCAGAAGGAGCTCAAGGCAGTCCAGGGCGTGCTGGTGGAGGGGCTGGACAACTGCCTCATCAAGTTCTCCCGCTGCTGCACCCCCGTGCCGGGAGACCCCATCGTGGGCTTCATCACCCGCGGCCTGGGGGTGTCCATCCACCGGCGGGACTGCATCAACTACCGCCGGGACGAGGACAAGGGCCGGTGGATAAGCGTGTCCTGGGCCGCCCGCATCACCGACAGCTACGCCGCCGACATCTACATCACCTCCGACGAGCGGGGCGGCCTGGTGATGGATATCGCCACCGTTTTGAACAGTCTCAACGCCAAGGTCCGGGGCCTGACCGCACGGGACACCGGCAAGGGCATCTCCACCGTGGTCATCTCCCTGGAGGTGAATCACGCCTCGGAGCTTCAGACCATCATCAACAAGCTGCAGGCCGTGCGGGGCGTGCGGGAGATAAACCGGGGAGGCATCTGACTATGCGCGCTGTAGTGACCCGCGTGAAAAACGCACGGGTGGAGATAGACGGGACCGTCCACGGCCAGATAGGCCAGGGCTTTCTGGTGCTGCTGGGCGTCCACACAGAGGACGGGCCCGACCAGGCGGCCAAAATAGCCGACAAGATATGCGGCCTGCGGATATTTGAGGACGCTGCGGGCAAGATGAACGTCAACCCCACAGACGCCGGGGCCAACAGCCTGCTCATCATCAGCCAGTTCACCCTGTTCGCCGACTGCCGCAGCCGTCGGCCCGGCTTCACCATGGCCGCCCGGCCGGAAAAGGCCATCCCCCTGTACGAGACGGTCATATCCCTGTGCCGGGAGCGTGGCTTTCAGGTGGAGACCGGCGTATTCGGCGCGGACATGCAGGTGTTCAGCCAGAACGACGGCCCCGTGACCATACTGCTTGACACAAAGGAGCTCTGACATGCTTATCAAATGCCTCACCGTCGGCCAGATCGAGACCAACTGCTACATCGTCACCGACGAGAACACCTTAGAGTGCGCCGTCATCGACCCGGGCGACGAGTCCAACACCATCCTCAACTACCTGGAGGACAACCACCTCAAGGCCAAATACATCCTGCTCACCCACGGCCACTTCGACCACACCACGGCGGTGGAACCCGTCCGGGAGGAGACCGGCGCCACGGTCTTCATCAACAAAAAGGACGTGGGCCCCGGCCCCTTCCGCTTCGACGCCCCGGCGGGGACCGTCTGGTACGGGGAGGGGGACGAGCTCACCGTGGGGAGCATGACCTTCCGGGTCATAGAGACCCCCGGCCACACCCCGGGGGGCGTGTGCCTTTTGTGCGGGGAGGCCCTGTTTTCCGGGGACACCCTGTTCCGGGACTCCTGCGGCCGGACGGACTTTGACGGCGGGGACATGAACACCCTGCTGGGCAGTCTGAAGCGGCTCTATGCCCTGCCCGGCGATTACGAGGTCTACCCCGGCCACGAGGCGACCACCACCCTGGACCGGGAGCGCCGGTTCAACCAGTATATGAAATACGCCGTGGAGGTCTGCTGACATGGAACTGCGCGTTGGCCAGAGCGCCAGCTTTGGCAAGACCGTCTCCGAATCAGATATCTACGGCATGGCGGGCATCATCGGGGACTTTAACAGCCTGCACGTGAACCAGCTGGAGGCCGCCAGGAGCCCCTTCGGCGACCGTATCGCCCACGCCCTGCTGCCCGCCGGGTTCATCTCCACCGTGCTGGGGATGTATCTACCAGGGTCCGGCACCGTGTACCTCCACCAGTCCCTGGACTTCAAGGCCCCGGTGAAGATAGGCGACACCGTCACCGCCACCGCCGCTGTGACCGAGGTCATCGACCCGGTCAAGGGCATCTACCGGTTCCGCACCTTCTGCGAGAACCAGCGGGGGGAGCTGGTGGCGGACGGCCAGGCGGTCATCAAGTACCTGCCCCCGGAAGCTGACACGAATAAATGAAAAATAACGACAGCGGCCGCTCCTCCGGGAGCGGCCGACATCATATCATTGACCTTTTTTATATTTTCCGAAACCGCACCGCGCCGCGGGCGTGGGCCAGGGCCACCAGGTTTTCCGCCTCCTCGCTGCGGACGAGCATCTCCTGCCAGCCGTCGGCATCCGCCGGGCCCAGGGCCAGGTCGCACCACACGGCGTCCAGCCCCTGGCCAAACACCAGCACATCCTCCGTCCCCCGCCGCCGAAAGGCCTCCAGGCACTGCGCCGCGCCGCCTGTCACGGTCCTGCCGCCGGGGGCGAGAAAGCCCTCGGACAGGGCCAGCGCCTCCAGCGCCCCGGCCACGGTCCGGCCCTCGGCCGCCGCCTTTGCCCTGTACCGGCGGCGGACAGGACCCTCCGCCGTCCAGGGTATCCGGGGAAAGAGCTTTTTCCGCAGCGCCTCCAGCGCCGGGTCGCTCAGGACGGGCTCAGTTGACATAATATCTCCCCAAGCTGCGCCTCAGCCCTCAAGGCAGGCAGCGCCCCGCTCCAGGGCCTGCATGTTCAGGTCCACCAGCTTTGCCTTGGGACCGGTGAACATGTGGATGAGCATCTGGCGGATGGTCTCCTGCTTCAGGGCGCCGGTGGCGGCGATATAGGCCCCCAGCATGACCATGTTGGCCACCTTCTTGTTGCCCAGCTCGTCGGCGATGGTGTCGCAGGGCACATACACCGCCTTCACGTCGGTGCGCTTGACCTTCTCGGAGATGATGGAGCTGTTGACGAAGATGATGCCGCCAGGGGTCACGTTGGGCTCGAACTTATGCAGGCTGGGCAGGTTCATGGCGATGAGCTCCGTGGGATAGGTGAACACGGGAGAGCCCACCGGCTCCTCGCTGAGCACCACCTCGCAGTTGGCGGTGCCGCCCCGCATCTCCGGGCCGTAGGAGGGCACCCACGTGGCGTGGAGCCCCTCGGCCACGGCGGCCTCCACCAGGCTCTTGCCGATGCTCATGACGCCCTGGCCGCCGAAGCCGGATATGGTGATCTGCTTTTTCACGTGCCCTGCACCTCCTTGATGACTCCCAGGGGATAGTAAGCGGCCATATTCTCCAGCAGCCACTTGTTGGCCTCCAGCGGGGTCATGCCCCAGTTGGTGGGGCAGGCGGACAGCACCTCCACAAAGGTGAAGCCCACGCCGGACAGCTGCAGCTCAAAGGCCTTCTTGATGGCCTTTTTGGCCTTGTTCAGATGGGGGATGTCCGCCACGCACACCCGCTCGGCATAGGCCAGCCCGTCCAGGGTGGAGAGCATCTCCGCCATGCGGATAGGGCTGCCGTGGAGCTCCTTCTGCCGTCCCTGGGGGGCGGTGGTGGCGTGCTGGCCCAGCAGGGTCGTGGGGGCCATCTGGCCGCCGGTCATGCCGTAAATGGCGTTGTTGATGAACACCGTGGTGAATTTCTCCCCCCGCATGGCCGCGTGGACGATCTCCGCCGCGCCGATGGAGGCCAGGTCGCCGTCGCCCTGATAGGTGACGACCAGCTGGTCCTGGTGGGTCCTCTTGATGGCGGTGGCCACAGCCGGAGCCCGGCCGTGTATCGCCTCGATGGTGTCGCAGGCAAAGTAGTTGCCGGCGAAGACGGAGCAGCCCACCGGGCAGACCAGGATGGCCGTGTCGATGACCCCCAGCTCCTCCATGCACTCCGCCACCAGTTTATGTATGATACCGTGGCTGCATCCGGGGCAGTAATGAAGCTCCCGGTCCTGCAGACCCGCGCTCTTGCGATATACTGTCGTCATTTTACCGCACCTCCCGCAGGATCATTCCCGCCTGCTCGGCAATGTCCTCCACGCTGGGGACCATGCCGCCCACGCGGCCGTGGAAACGGACGGGCTTGACGCCCTGGACGGCCAGCTGCACGTCCTCCAGCATCTGGCCCAGGCTCATCTCCACCACCAAAACGGCCATGACGCTGGGCTGCGCCGCCAGCTCCGCAAGCCGGGCGGAGGGGAACGGCCACACCGTCTGGGGCCGGAACAGACCGGCCTTCACGCCCTTGGCCTCCAGCTCCTCCACGGCGGACAGGGCGATACGGGAGGGTGTGCCATAGGCCGTGATAAGTATCTCGCAGCCCTCGGCGTCCTTTTCCTCCCAGCGGGTCTCCTTCTCGGCGATGGTCTTGTACTTCTGCTCCAACGCCCGGTTGAACCGCTCGCAGTCCGGCGCGTCGATGCGCAGGGAGGTGATGAAGTTGCTGTGCGCCCGGCCCCGGCGGCCGCTGGCCGCCCAGTCCTTGGGGGGCACCTCCCGCTTGGGGATGGGGTGCCACTCGATGGGCTCCATCATCTGACCGATCATGCCGTCGGCCAGGATCATCACCGGCATGCGATATATATCCGCCAGATCGAATGCCTCCTGGGTCATGTCCACGGCCTCCTGGATGTTGCAGGGGGCCAGCACGATGGTGCGGTAATCGCCGTTGCCGCCGCCTCTGGTGGCCTGGAAATAGTCACACTGGGACGGCTGGATGGTGCCAAGGCCGGGGC
Organism: uncultured Oscillospiraceae bacterium; assembly: GCA_947631805.1. GTDB lineage: Bacteria > Bacillota > Clostridia > Oscillospirales > Oscillospiraceae > CAJOIG01. Next base: position 19,174 of record CANRNA010000004.1, read on the forward strand.
CGCCGCGCATCACGTTCACCACCACCGCAGGCAGCTCGCCGCTGGACAGGGCGCTGATGCCCTCCTGCTTCAGGCTGACGCCGGGAGAGGAGGAGCTGGTCATGGCCCGCACGCCGGAGGCCGACGCGCCGTAGACCATATTGATGGCCGCCAGCTCCGACTCCGACTGGACAAAGACCCCGCCCACCTGGGGCAGCCGCATGGACATATACTCGGGTATCTCATTCTGAGGCGTGATAGGGTAACCGAAGAAGCACTTGCAGCCCGCCCGGACGGCGGCCTCTGCGATGGCCTCGTTGCCCTTCCACAGTTCCTTTGCCACGATACTCATCTCCTTTTCTCGTTATTCTTTCTCAATGCTGATGACCGAATCAGGACAGATCTTCGCGCAGCTTGCGCAGGCGATGCACGCCGACGCATCCGTCACCGCCGCCGGGTGATAACCCTTCTCGTTTGTCCCGCTCATATCCAGAGCCAGGATGTGCTTGGGGCACACGGACACGCAGAGCTCACAGCCCTTGCAGCGGTCGCGGTCAAAATGTAAAAATACGGTCATAGGTTCTCACCTCCTTCCGCCCTGCCAAATTCACTTATCCCAGGGCTTCTTCATGTAAATATCTATGGGAAACACCGGCTCGGCCAGAGGCGGCAGAGACGCGGCCAAAGCGCGCTCCGCCGTGTGGCACACCACCGGGATGCCCGTCATATAGGACACCGTCTCCGCCAGCTCCGCCCCCAGAAGGATGTCCTCCCGGGTGGTCTCGCCGCACAGGTGGGTGTTGTTCACGATGCCGTCCATAGGCAGGCCCATGATGTCCTCTATCCGCCGGATGTTCCAGGCCGCCGCCTCCGGGGTGCTCACCTGAGGCCGCCGGGCGTTGAGCACGAACAGCATCTCCCGGTCCTGGGCGGCTATCTGGTGGCGGTAGCGGCTGAGGACCCGCGCCCCGGAGTCCCCGCCGATGTCCAGCACGCTCCGCAGAGACTGGTCCTGGAGCAGGGTGTTCAGCTCCGCGGGCAGGGCGGGCAGGTCGGCGTCCACCAGGGTCTGGGAGCTGGACACGAACCGGATGCCCAGCTGGCGGAACATGTCCCGCCGCTCCCGGGAGCGGAAATAGGGATTGACCACATCCAAATCTGCCAGGGCCGTTTTCACCCCCGCCCTGGCCAGGGCAAATACCAGATTCACGGCCACCTCCGTCTTGCCGGTGCCGCTGTGGCCAACCAGCGCCGTCAGACGGTGGGCCGTCATCCAAGGTGCGGCAGTGTTTTCCAAGTGCCCGCCTCCCATCAAATTATAATATGCAGGGCCTTCGCCTGGGCCGTCAGCTCCTCCCGGAACTTGGGGTGGGCGATGGCGATGAGCGCCTTGGCCCGCTGGGAGAGGGTCCGGCCCCGGAGCTTGGCGATGCCGTACTCCGTGGCGATGCAGTCCACGTCGTTTTTGCTGGTGCTCACCCGTGCGCCGGGGCTGAGGGTGGGCCGGATGCGGCTGACCGTGCCCCCCGCCGCCGTGGAGGGAAAGGCGATGAAGCTCTTGCCCCCCGGCGACTGGACGGCCCCCCGCACATAGTCCGACTGGCCGCCGGTGCCGGACACGTGGGCCGTGCCCAGGCTCTCGGCGCACACCTGGCCGAAAAAGTCCACCTCCAGGCCCCCGTTGACCGAGATGAAATCGGGGTGCCGGGCGATGACCGCCGGGTCGTTCACATAGTCCACCGGCAGTATCTCCACGTCCGGGTTGTCCGCCACGAACCTATAAAGCCGCTCCGAACCGAAGGTGAAGGTGCACACGGTCTTGCCCCGGTGGATGGGCTTGCGCATATTGGTCACGGCCCCGCACTCGACGAGCTCTATCATGCTGTCCGGCAGCAGCTCCGTGTGGATGCCCAGATCGTGCTTATCCTTCAGGGCCAGGCCCACCGCCTCCGGGATGTTGCCGATGCCCAGCTGCAGGGTGGCCCCGTCGGGCACCTCCTGGGCGATGTAGCCGCCGATGGTCCGGCTCACCTCGTCCAGCTCCGCCGGGGGCACGATGGGCAGCGGCGCGTCGTTCTCGCACAGGGCTGTCACCTGGGAGATATGTATCCTGGGGGCCGTGGCCGTCCGGGGCATGTTGGCGTTGACCTCCAGAAACACTCGCCGGGCCTTTTCAAACAGCGCGGCGCTGTAAGAGCCGGTGACGCCCGCGCTGAAATACCCCTCCCCGTCCATGGGGGACACCACCGTCAGAAAGGCGTCCACCGGGATGTAGTCCCGGTACAGGGAGGGCATATCCCGGTAATAGCAGGGCATGATATCCGCCTCGCCCCGGTTGGCCGCCGCCTTGGCTATCTTGCCGGAAAACCAGGACACGGGCAAAATGGCCTGGGGGCAGGCGAACATGGCGCTGGGCTTCAGGTCCAGCAGCCCGTGCATTTTGATATCGGTCAGCTCCCCCGCCTCCGCCCGGCGGCCCATGGCCTCCACGATGGCCGGGGGGATGGACGCGGCCGCGTCCGTGACGCAGCTCCATCCGCTCTCTATCATGGCCGCCAGCCCCTCCGGGGTGGTCTTTTTCCGTTCGTACTCCGCTCTATGGTCCATTCTATGCGCTCCACTTTAGTGAGTTAATTTAATATTAATTAAAACATTTACTTATCACAGCATGACAAATATACCAAACTCCCGGCCCTCTGTCAAGTGTCGAATGCCACGATATCTTGCACTTACAACAATTATATGGTATCTTTTTTGTATACTCTCACAGGAGATGGAAGACATGGATATTTATGGAACCCTCGGCCCGGCCTGCGCCGGTGCGGACACCCTGGAGCAGATGCTCCGCCAGGGCATGACCGGCGTGCGGCTGAACCTGTCCCACACCACCCTGCCCGCCGCCGCGGAGCAGATAGACGCTCTGCGCCTGGCCGCGTCCCGCGCGGGCCGGAGGCCGAAGCTGCTCATAGACATGCAGGGGCCCGAGCTGCGGGTGGGCCGTATCGCCGCCCCGCTGACCCTGCCCGAGGGGGAGGAGGTCTCCCTGGGCGGCGGGGGCATCCCTGTCCCGGAGGCGGCGCTGCCCGCTCTCATCCCCGGTCAGGAGGTGCTCCTGGACGACGGAAAGCTGCTGCTGCGGGTGACCGGGCAGACGGCGGACGGGGCCCTGGCTCTGGTCATACGGGGCGGCGTCCTCGCCAGCCGCAAGAGCATCGCCCTGCCGGGGACGTCCATCCATCCCCCCGCCATGACGGAGGCGGACCTGGCCAACATCCGCGCCGCCCGGGAATACGGCGTCACCGGGGTGATGCAGCCCTTCGTCCGGGGGCCGGAGGACCTTCTGGCCGTGCGCCGGGCCCTGGACACCTCCGGCGGGCGGGACATAAGGCTGTTCGCCAAGATCGAGGACCTGGACGGGGTGAAAATGCTCCCCGCCCTGCTCCCCCACGCGGACGAGATCGTCATCGCCCGGGGGGACCTGGGCAACGCCGTGCCCCTGTGGGAGCTGCCCGCCGTGCAAAAGCGCATCGCCGCCCAGTGCCGGGCGGCGGGCAGGCCCTTCATGGTGGTCACCCAAATGCTCGCCAGCATGGAGCGCTCTCCCGTGCCCACACGGGCAGAGGTCAGCGACATCTTCAACGCCGTGCTGGACGGGGCCGCCTCGGTGATGGTCACCGGGGAGACCGCCGTGGGTCGGTATCCGGCGGAGGTCATCCGCTACCTGGCCCGCACCGCCGGGGAGGCGGAGCGGTATATGGCCCTGTGATAAGGCGCTCTCCTGCCTTTTCCCAATCAAACGAGCTTCGCCCCGCGCGTTCAGCGCGGGGCGAAGTCCATTGTCATTATATCTTATATGGTATGGCGCACGGTCCGGCGGGCCCGGTGGCACACGGGCATCGCGGCGGCGTAGTCCCGGCGCTGGCGGTGCCGGTGGAGCCGGGGACCGGAGGGGTCGGTGTACCACCGACCGCGGCCATGGATGTGCACCGGCTCCCGGACGGTCTGGCGCTGGGCGCGCTGATACCGGGCCTGCTGGCGGCGCAGCCGACGGATGCACACCACGCAGGCGGGGATGAGGAACATGTCCGCGCACACCCAGGCGGCGGGCGAGGCGAAGCAGGCCGCGTCGAAGCCCAGGACGGGCACGAAAAACCGCCCCACCACCGTCCGGGCTATCATCTCCAGCACCCCCGCCAGAATGGCGAAGACGCTGTAGCCCATGCCCTGGATGGAAAAGCGCACGATGTTCACCAACGCCAGGGGGAAGAAGAAGGCCGTCCCGGCCCGCACATACCGGCTCACCAGGTCCACCAGCACGGGGAGCTGCTCTCCCTCCCCCGCGTCGATGAACCACAGGGCGCACCGGGGGGCGAAGGCCATCATGGCCCCGAAGGCCGCCAGGGCGTATATCAGCCCCAGCAGAGCGCAGTCCCGTATGCCCCGGCCCAGCCGGTCCAGCTTGGCCGCGCCCACGTTCTGGCCGCAGTAGGTGGCCATGGCGGAGCCCATGGCGTCAAAGGGGCAGGCCAAAAAGCCGTAGAGCTTGGCCCCGGCGGCGGTCCCTGCCACATAGAGGCTGCCCAGGCCGTTGACGGCGGACTGGAGCACGATGGAGCCGATGGCGGTGACGGAGTACTGCAGGCCCATGGGCACCCCCATGGCGCACAGGTTCCGGCATATCCGGCCGTCGGGCCGGGCCTCCTCCCTGGTCACCCGCAGGATGGGAAAGCGCCTGCGCACATACCACAGGCAGGCCAGCCCCGCCACGGCCTGGGAGGCCACCGTCGCCACGGCGGCCCCGGCCACGCCCAGGCCGCTGTAGAGGATGAGCGTCACATCCAGCAGGATGTTCAGCCCCGAGGACAGGGCCAAAAAGTATACCGGCGTCCGGCTGTCCCCCAGAGAGCGTATGACCCCCGCCAGGAGATTGTACAGATAGGTGGCCGGTATGCCCATGAAGATGATGAAGATATACCGATAGGAGTCGGCGTAAATATCCGCCGGGGTGTCCATGGCCGTCAGGATGGTCCGGCACAGCAGGCCGGTGGCCACGGTCATCACCAGGGCGAACAGCCCGGACAGATAGACCGCGTTGGCCGTATAGCGGCGCATCTCGCTGTGCTCCCCCGCCCCCATCGCCCGGGCCACGGGAATGGCGAAGCCGCCGCACACACCCATGCAAAAGCCGATGATGAGGAAGTTGATGCTCCCGGTGGCGCCCACCGCCGCCAGGGCCCTGGCCCCCAGGAGCCTGCCCACGATCATGGTATCGACCATATTGTACATCTGCTGAAAGAGCATCCCGAAAAGCGTGGGAAGGGTGAAGCCCACGATGAGCTTCATGGGACTGCCCGTTGTCAGGTCCTTCGTCATGAGAACAAATCCCTCCTGTGAAAAAGGATCGCGCCCCGCGGTCCCCCGCGGGTCAAGGCATCATTATAGCCGCCCCGGCGGCGTATTCCAAGCCCAAAAATACATGATTTTTCCCGTCAATGGCCTGTACCCTTTAGGCATAAACGCTAGTTAATTTCACCAAAAACAAGGCACGAAACTTGTCACTATAGCCAATATCCCTCCCCATATCCCGCTCTATATGCTGTCCCTCCGGCGGTCATTTTCCGGCCTGACAGCAATTTCCCCAAAAAACGCATTGTTATTTTGGTCATCATTCTTCGTTGACAATCGGTTATTTTTAGTGTATATTTCACAATATGACAGACCGGAATCGTTCCCGGTAATGTTTCCGGAAAGGTTTCCGATCGCCCAGGCGAGGAGGCGCGGCGTTTGACGATCAAGGACATAGCGGCCTATTGCGGCGTGAGCACCAGCACCGTGTCCCGGGTCCTCAACGACCACCCCGACGTGAGCCCTGCCGTCCGGGACCTGGTGAATCAGGCCATCCGGGCCTGTCACTATGTGCCCAACAACAGCGCCAGGGCGCTGGTGTCCAGCCACTCCACCGCCGTGGGCGTGGTGTCCCGGGGGTTGGACAACCCCTTCCTCTCCTCCCTGATACGGGTCCTGGGCCGGGAGATACACAGCCGGGGCTATACCATGGTCCTGCAGCAGATACCCACCCAGGCGGACGAGGTGAAGGCCGCCGCCCTGCTGGAGCGGGAGAAAAAGCTGCTGGGGGTCATCTTTCTGGGCGGCCGGTTCAACTACACCGCCGAGGAGCTCCGGCAGCTGACAGTCCCCTTCGTGTGCTGTACATACACCAACATCTTCGGCGATCTGCCCCGGGACGCCTACTCCTCCGTGTCCATCCACGACCAGAACGAGGCCGGAAAGGCCGTGCGCTATCTGGTGGACCACGGGCACAGGCGCATTGCCGTGCTGCTGGATGACCCGGCGGACAACTCCATCGGGCAGCTCCGCTTTCAGGGCTACCGGCAGGCCCTGGCCCAGTGCGCGCTGGAATACGACCCCGCTCTGGCGGTGGTCACAGGTGATTATGCCATGAACGCGGCCTACGATGGGGTATGCCGCCTCATCGACAGCGGCGCGGTGTTCACCGCCCTGCTGGCCATCTCCGACTCCCTGGCCATCGCGGCCATCAAGGCCCTCACCGACCGGGGACTGCGGGTGCCGGAGGACTGCTCGGTCATCGCCATCGACGGACTGGAGCTGTCCGGCTACACCGTCCCCACCCTCACCACTCTGTGCCAGCCCGCGGCGGATATGGCCCGGGAGAGCGTGATGATGCTCACCGAGCTCATCGAGGGCACCGGCTCCCACCGCCACCGGCTCATGGACACCACCCTCCGGGAGGGGGGCTCCGTGGCCCGGCTGGAGAGTGTTTAGATCAGATCACTTCGGCATGTCCGCCGTGTGAAATATTATTTTTATTGAGAAAGGAATACCCCCATGAAAAAAGCGCTCGCACTTATCCTTGCCCTCGTCATGTGCCTGAGCCTGTCCGCCATGGCTTTCGCCGATGACGAAGGTTCCGTGTACTGGCTGAACTTCAAGCCCGAATCCGACGAGGTCCTCCAGCAGATC
>CANRNA010000005.1 GCA_947631805.1 uncultured Oscillospiraceae bacterium
GCCATGCAGGACCCGAAGAATGCCAAGAAGCCCGAGGCCATCATCGAGAAGATCGTCATGGGCGGCATCGAGAAGTATTACAAGGAGATCTGCCTCCTGCAGCAGGCCTATGTGAAGGGCGAGGGCGAGGACGTGGCCGCCCATGTGGCCGCCGTCGCCAAGGAAGTGGGCGCTCCCATCGCTGTGAAGAGCTACCTGCGCTTCGAGAAGGGCGAGGGCATCGAGAAGCGCCAGGACGACCTGGCCGCCGAAGTTGCCAAGATGATCGGCTGAGAGACAAAACACCATAAAAACAATGAGGACCTGCTCTCGCAGGTCCTCGTTCGTTATTCCGGCTGTCAGGACTTGTCCTTTTCCGCGAAGGCGGTGCGGAGGAAGGCGTCCACCTCGTCCCTGGTGTCGAAGCAGCATATCGCCACCTGGTTGCCCATGGCCCCGGACAGGGCGTCGGGCATGCGGGTGAAGAGCTTTGCATGGGGACGGTACTTGTCCTCCAGCTCCGGCAAGGTGAGCACGTAGTCGCACTCGTCCCGCCGCCCGGCGTAGACGCAGTAGCTGTGGGGGCCGTCGTAGGTGTGGCGGGCCTCGTCAAAGGCCACCATATCCGCCCAGAGCTGGTACACGTCCGCGCTCTGGCTGAAATTGAGCATGTCCGGGGTGAAGCCACCCGCCGGGCGCATATTTACCTCCAGGGCCACGATGTCCCCCGCCTTGCCAAGACCGGCCTTGTCCGCCGTCAGGCGGAAGAACTCCAGGTGGAAGAACCGGCTGAAGGCGCCGAAGGCCTTCAGCGTGGCCCGCCCGGCCTTTTCCACCTCGGGGGGGATGGACTTGTCCACGTAGTAGGAGCAGGGCTGGTGCTCGTTGACCATGTCCATGATGGAGGTGGGGGAGATGTGGCTGGCGGCAAAGAGGACCTGGCCCCGGGAGTCGCAGATGCCGTCGTAGGTGGTGACCATCCCGGGGACGAACTCCTCCATCAGGTAGGGCGCTTCCGGCCTGGAGGCGAAAAAGGCCGCCGCGTCCTGCTCGTTTTTCAGCTTGTATGTGGCGGCGGCGCCCACGCCGTTGTCGGGCTTGACCACCACAGGCCAGCCCACCTGGCCGATGAAATCCATGGCCTCCTCCAGGCCGGTAACCGGGGCGCACCGGGCGGCGGGGACCCCTGCCTGCTCATAATAGGCCTTCATGGCGGTCTTGCTCTTGAACTTGCCGATCTGGTCGGCCTTCAGGCCGGTGGTCACGTTGAAGTCCGTCCGCAGCCGGGCGTCCTGCTCCAGCCAGTACTCGTTGTTGGACTCTATCCAGTCGATTTTCCCGTACCGGTAAGAGAAATAGGCCACCGCCCGGAACACCTGGCCGTAGTCCTCCAGGGTGTCCACCCGGTAATACTCGGTCAGGGCGTCGCGCAGCTCCGGCCGCAGCTGGTCATAGGGGCTGTCGCCTATCCCCAGCACGGTGACGCCGTTGCCCGCCAGGCAGGCGCAGAAGTGCCAGTAGGCCTCCGGGAAGTTGGGGGAGATGAAGACAAAATTCATAGCGGATACTCTTTTCTTTATTGATTTAAGCATTTACATTATATAGCGTATCCGCCCGGATTGCAAGAGGCATTGCGCCGGGTTGACAGGGGGCGGCCGAGAGGGTAAAATGGCCCCAAGGAGATGATCGTGATGCGAAAGATACTGCTTGTCATCGACATGCAAAAGGATTTCATAGACGGGGCCCTGGGCACGCGGGAGGCGGAGGCCATCGTGGACCGGGTGGCGGCGGAGATAGAGAAATATCCCCGGTGGGATGTTTTTGCAACCAGGGACACCCATCCGGAAAACTACCTGGACACCCAGGAGGGGCGTGCCCTGCCTGTGGTACACTGCGTGAAGGGCACCCCCGGCTGGGCGCTGAACGAGAAGATAGCCCGAGCTCTGGGGGAGGCCGAGATCGTGGACAAGCCCACCTTTGGCTCCGTGGCTCTGGCGGAGAAGCTGGCGGCCATGGGCCAGCGGGAGGAGCTGGACGTGACATTGGTGGGGCTGTGCACCGATATATGCGTGGTGTCCAACGCCCTGCTGGTGAAGGCGTTTTTACCGGAGACGCCGGTGCACGTCATCGCGGCGTGCTGCGCCGGGGTGACGCCGGAGAGCCACGCCGCCGCCCTCCAGACCATGAAGATGTGCCAGGTGGACGTGGTGTAAAGGCCCGATAAAATGCCCGGAGGCAGTGCCTCCGTGGCGGATAAGGAAGTGTTTTTGAAACGGTACGGTGCAGTCCCCTTGGGGGGCCGCACCGTATCCATTTTTCTTTTCACTCGGTCATGACCACGATATAGGTGGTGACGGTCCCGTCCTCCTCTGCCGTCATGCGGACACCCCACACCGGCTGGGCGTCCACATCCGCCCACACGACATCGTCAAAGGGTATCGCCCACCGGTCCCTGCCGTGCAGGAACACAGTGTCGCCCCACTGGTCCTTCCCAAACTGAAATTCCTGCGTGACCTTCTCACCGCCGTACTCCGTCTCGTACAGGCACAGACCGTTTTCGTCCGGTATGAGGGTCCGCTCCGTACCGGGGACCGGCTCGCCCATTATGGAGAGGAAGGTCCGTATGGTGCTTTTCCAGGTGGGTTCGTCCCAGTCCGGCTGATACACCACGCCGTCGTTGGGATACCGGCTGTCCGCCAGGTCCAGGATGGTCCGGGCGGCGTTCTGGTCTGCCAGGGCCTCGTCCACCGGCAGCTCAAATACCGCGCTGGCGCCCTCATAAGCCGGGTCAGGGGAGATGGCTCCGGTGGTCTCGTCGAACAAAAAGGCGTCCTCGCCCACGTAGCGCCCGGTGCACACCCCCAGGTACAGCCCCCGGTCGGCAAAGCAGGTAAAGTCGGCGCAGTCCGCCACGATGTAGGCCACGCCCTCGTACTGGGCGTAAAGGAGTGTTCTTCCCGCCAGCAGGCCGTTCACGTGCCAGGGGGCATGGCCCCGGACCAGAGGCGTGACGGTCACGTCGTTGGTGAGCTCTGAAAATTCGCGGGGCGGTATCTCCTCCATGCCCTCCACATCCGTGCGGGTCACGGCCACCACGGCGTAGAAGTGGCCGCCGTCGGCCAGGTGGCCTCCGCGGGAGGAATATACGTCTCCGGCGGAGCGGGACACCGCCCGCAGGGAAAAGGTATAGTCCCCCGCGGTGACCGTCTCGTTCATCTCCGTCACGGCCTCGCCCTCGAACAGCTCCGCCAAGCCGGGCACATCCATCAGCTCCGCCAGTTCCCCCGCCCGCAGATACCGGGCGGCGGCATAGGCCCCGGTGCCCAGCAGCACCAGCGCCGCCGCTGCCGCGGCCAGAAACGCGGGCCGGACTAGCCGGGGCCTCCGTTTCTCCTTGCGGTCGGCAAGCGCGGTCTCCAGCCGGTCCTTCCATTCGGGTCCCGGCGCCAGGTCAACGCTGTACGCCTCCCGCAGAAGCAGGTCCAGTCTTTCCTCACAGTCCAATGTCATACGCCTTCAGCTCCTCTCTCAGTTGTTCTCTCGCCCGGTGCAGGCGGCTCTTCACCGTCCCTATGGGCACTCCCAGCAGCACGGCGATCTGCTCCACAGACATATCCGACCCATAGTAGAGCGCCACCGGCACCCGCAGTTTTTCCGGCAGCCGGTCCGCCAAGGACCGCACCAGCCGGGCCTCCTCCCGGGCGATATACCCTTCTTCCACGCCCTCGCCCCTATCCGGCAGCGCCTCGTCCAGGGGTTCCATCGGCGCCGCCCGTCGTCGGCGGGCGTACTTTCTCTGTCGGCTCTGCCACAGCCGCAGGGCCATGGCATACAACAGCCCCAGAGGTTCCCGTGCCGCCGTCAGCTTTTCCGGCCGCTCCAGCGCCCGGACCCAGGTGTCCTGCATCAGCTCCTCCGCCTCCTGCCTGTCATAGGCGAGGCTCCGGCAAAACCGCCACAGCGCGGGGGCGTATCTCTCTGCCTCCCGAAGCAGGTCGTCCATCCGCCGCCTCCTTTCTGTGTCGTTCTCATCCGGATAGTCGCCGCGGCTGGGCGATCGGTTCCGTTTCATCGGAAAATATCTGCCATGATGTTGTCTCCGGGAAAGAAAAAGCGCCCAAGCTTTTACACTTGAACGCTATGATCCAATATCTCATGCTTATGCGGTTTATGGCCTTCCGACCAACAGGAACTGATCCAGCCGCGGGGAAACGGAACGGCGATGCTGAGCGCAAAAGCCACTGCGACGCCTGTCGCTGGCATGAGTAAGAGTTTTTCTTTCCTATCAGCACCTGGCAGTGCCTCGGGGCTTTGTTCTGCCGGTCAGGTCTGCATCTCCGGCAGGCGCTTGGAGCTGTGGCGCTTTCTGCGCTGGGAGCGGACCACCACATAGACCATCATGACGATGGTGATGATGTAGGGGATGGTGTTGGTAAGGTCGGAGCTGATATAGTCCTGCAGCCGCAGGCCGATGGCGTCGAAAAAGCCGAACATCAGCGCCGCCGCATAGGCCACGGCGGGGTTGGCCTTGCTGAAGATCACGCAGGCGAAGGCGATATAGCCCCGGGAGTTGGCCATGTCCTCGGCGAAGGTGCCCTGGAGCTGGCCCAGGGACAGGTGGGCCCCCGCCAGACCGCACAGCAGCCCGCACAGGATGCTGGCCAGCCACTTCATTTTCTCCGGGGAGATACCGGCGGTGCGAAGGGTCTCGGGCTTTTCCCCGGAGGCCCGCAGCCAGAAGCCGTAGGGGGTCTTGTATACGAAAAGCCACGCCGCCAGCACAAGCAGCCATGTCAGATAGATGAACAGGGAGTTGTCGTTCAAAACGGTCCCCAGGAAAGGGATGGCGTCCAGGCCGGGGATGTGGACCGTGGGCAGAGCGGGGTTGCCCTTTGTCCCGGCGGTGCCGAAAATGGACCGGGACAGAAAGCTCGTCAGCCCCAGGGCGAAGGTGTTCAGGGCCGTGCCGATGATGAACTCGTCGGAGCGGAACTTCACCACGAACAGGGCGAAAAACAGCCCCACGATCACGCCCATCAGCAGTACCATGGCGATTCCCGCCGCGGCCGAGCCGAACAGGTAGCTGCCCAGCACCCCGAAGAAGGCCCCCATGAGGATCATGCCGTCCATGCCGATGTTCATGATGCCCGCGTGCTCCGTCATGGCCCCGCCCAGGGCCGCCAGGGCCACCGGGGTGGCGCTGCGGAGCATCTGGTTGAAGGTACCGGCGGAGAAGACGCTTTTCAGGATGGTCTCAAACATGCTCCTGTTCCTCCTTCCGCCGGATGTCCGCCCGGGCCCGGCGGCGCATGGCCCCGGTCCGGAGGGAGGTGAAGATGCCGTTTTCCGCGGCCATGAAGAAGATGATGACCGTCTGGATGATGAGATATATCTGGTTGGGCACCCCGGCGGACAGCTCCATGCCCTGGGCGCCTATTTTCAGTATGGCGAAGAAAAACGACAGGCCGATGACTGTCACCGGGTCGTACCGGGCGATCATGGCCACGGTCAGGCCCTCAAAATAATACTGGTTGCTGATACTGGAGCGGTAGAGGTGCTCTACCCCGTAGACCCGGAACATGCCCACCAGGCCGCACATCGCCCCGGACACCACTATGCACACGATGACGAGCCTGTCCGTGGAGATGCCGGAGAAGAAGGCGAAGCGGGGGTTCTGGCCGGTGAGCTTCATCTCGAAGCCCAGGCTGGTCTTCTGCATGATGTACCAGGTCAGAAAGGTGATGACCACGGCGGCGATGATGGCGGTGGACAGGCTGGAGCCGGAGATGAGGGTCTTGAACCAGTAGCGGGGGTCCAGCCGCTCCGTGGCGGCCACCATGTTCTTGTTGGCGTTTTTCCAGGGGCCTTTGGCCAGAAACTGGCACAGGCTGGCGGCGATGGTGTTGAGCATGATGGTGGTGATGACCTCGTTGACCTTCACCTTCACCTTCAAAAAGCCGGGGAGCAGGGCGTACAGCCCCCCTGTGACCATAGCCGCCAGGGCCGCCGCGGGTATCACGAGCCAGGGGGAGAGCCCGTTCAGCCACACCCCCACCTGGCAGGAGACCACCGCGCCCAGAAGCAGCTGGCCCTCGCCGCCCACGTTGAAGATGCCCACACGGGAGCCCAGCACGCAGGCCAGGCCGGTGAGGCACAGCACCATGGCGTATTCCAGAAAGTCTCCCACGTGCCGGGCGTTGGAGAAGGCGCCCCCTATCATGGCCCCGTAGGCCCTGATAGGGTCGAAGCCCGCCGCCAGCAATATGAGCGCGCCGATGGCGAAAGCCAGCAGCACGCTGAGCACCAGGCTGAGAAGATAGCCCCAGCGCCGTTTTTTCAGCCGCTCCATCATGACGCCGCCTCCTTGTCCTTACGGCTGCCGGTCATCCGGTAGCCGATCTCCTCCTTGGAAAACGTCCCGGTGAACTCGCCGGTTATCCTGCCCTCGTAGAGGGTGATGATCCTGTCGGACAGGCGAAACACCTCGTCCAGGTCCGCCGAGGACAGCAGTATGGCGCAGCCGTGGTTGCGCCGGTCGATGATGTGGGAGTGGATGAACTCGATGGCCCCCACGTCCACGCCCCGGGTGGGCTGGGAGATGATGAGGATGGGGGTGTCGAAGGAGAACTCCCGGGCGATGACCACCTTCTGCATATTGCCGCCGGACATGGACCCGACGGTCACGTCCGTGCCAGCGCCACGGATGTCGAATTTCTCATACAGCTCCTGGGCGTAGCGCTCGATGGTGGAGGTGCGCTGGTGAAAGCCGAAGCGGTTGAACCGGCGCTGGCGCTGCTTGCCGGTGAGCAGGTTGTCCGCCACGGTGGCGTCCCGGCTCACGCCTGTGGCCAGCCGGTCCTCGGGCACGTGGGCCAAGCCCATGGCCCGTATCTGGCCGGGGGACAGGCCGGTGGCGTCCCGGCCGTCCAGGGTGACGGAGCCGCTCTCCGGCCTGCGCATGCCGGTGATGGCCTCTATCAGCTCGCTCTGGCCGTTGCCCTCGATGGCGGCGATGCCCAGCACCTCTCCTGCCCGCACAGACAGGGACAGGCCGTTCACTGCCACGAGGCCCCGGTTGTCCCGGACCACCAGGTCCCGGACGCATATCATCTCCCGGCCGGGGACGCCGGTCTTCTCCAGGTGGTCGTAGAGCATGGGCCTGCCCACCATCATGGAGGCCAGGAGCTTTTCATCCACCTGGGCGGTGTCGCGCACGCCCACCAGCTTTCCCTTGCGCATCACCCCTACCCGGTCGGATATGGCCATGACCTCGTAAAGCTTGTGGGTGATGATGATGACGGTCATGTTCCGCTCCCGGACCACCCGGCGGATGACGGAAAACAGCTCGTCCGTCTCCTGGGGGGTCAGCACGGCGGTAGGCTCGTCCAGTATGAGTATCTCCGCCCCCCGGAAGAGGGTCTTCAATATCTCCACCCGCTGCTGCAGGCCCACGCTCAGCTCCTCCACCGGCAGATCCGCCTCCACCTCCAGGCCGAACTCCTCCACCAGATGCCGGGTCTGGCGCTCGGCGGCGGCGTTGTCGAAAAACACCCGCCAGCGCCGGGGCTCCCGGCTCATGACGATGTTCTGGGCCACGGTGAACGACGGCACCAGCATGAAGTGCTGGTGGACCATGCCCACGCCCATGCCGATGGCGGTCCGGGGGCTGAACTCGGTCACCTCCCGGTCGTTTATGAACACCTGCCCGTCGGTGGGGGCGTTGATGCCGTACAGCACGTTCATGAGGGTGGATTTGCCCGCGCCGTTTTCCCCCACCAGGGCGAAAACCTCGCCCTTGCGTATGTCCAGGGACACGTCGTCGTTGGCCAGCACTCCGGGGAAGGCCATGCTCACATGCCGGAAGCTCACGGCGATATCATCCAATGGGATCACCTCGTTTGCGGTTGATAAAAAGGCGCGGAGCTTTTGAGAAAACTCCGCGCCCTGTTGGGTATGGCGCTTATCTGGTGGTGTCCACCACGATGTTGCCGGAGATGATGGCCTCGGTGATGTCCGCGACCGACTCCTTCAGCTCGTCGGGTATCTGCTGGACAGAGCCCTCCTCGCCGTAGCCGATGCCGATGTAGCCGGTGGACATATCAGCCACCCAAGTGGTGCCCCAGCGGGAGTCGTCCCCGGAGGCGAGGGCGGACACGGCGTCGTAGATGGAGCTGCCCACTTCCTTCTTCATGGAGCAGATGATCACGTCTTCGTTGATGTATTTCTGGTCGCTGTCCACGCCGATGGCGTAGAAGCCCTTCTCCGCGGCGGCCTCGAACACGCCATCGCCGGTGGCGGAGGCGATCTGGAAGATCACGTCCGCGCCCTGGTCGTTCAGGGCGAGAGCGCACTCCTTGCCCACGGCGGGGTCGGTGTAGGTGTTGGCGTAGTTGTGGACCACGTCGATGGTGGTCTCGTGCGCCTCGGCCCAGTACTGGGCGCCCTGCTCATAGCCCACGATGAAGTCGTTGATGGTGTCGGCGTCCTCGCCGCCCACCGCGCCGACAACGCCGCTCTCGCTCATGGCCGCGGCGATGTATCCGGCCAGGAAGGAGCCCTCGTTCTGGGCGTAGGTGATGTTGAGCACGTTTTCAATGGGCTCGGAGGTGGCGTTGTCGATCCATATCCACTTCACGTCGGGGTACTCGGGGGCCACGGTCTCGATGTCGTAGAACTCCCAGCCCACGCAGACCACGACGTCGGCCGCGTCGGCGGCGTTGCGCATCTGGGCGGTGTGGTTGTCGCCGCCGCATTCGATGGTGTTCATGGTGGTGATGACGCCGTCGTCCAGCAGGCGCTGCACGCCCTCCCGGGAGGAGTCATAGAACGAGCGGTCGCCGAAGGTGTCGGCCACTACCAGGGCGACGGAGAGCCCGTCGTCTGCCAGAGCGCTGGCGGGGAAAAGGCATACGGTCATCACAGCGGCCAGCACGAGCGCGAGGATGCGTTTTTTCATTTGTATGTACCTCCAGAATCATTATTGTTGAATAACTGCCGGGGTCAAACTGATTATAACAATTTCCGCGCCGCGAATCAAGGGGTTATGAGGGGTGCGCGATGAAATATCCATTTTTCGACGAAAAAATTTTGTGAAAACTGACCAGATTGTAGCAAAAATAACTTGTCTTTTGCCCCGGAACCTCGTATAATAGCAGTATAATATGAAAGGAGGGGCCTCAATGAAGAATGTTTTGCTTGTGGACTGCTGTATCCGGCGGGAGCAGTCCCGTACGGCCCGGCTCGCCCGGGCGTTCATCGCCGCTCTGGATCTGGAGCGGTTTTGCGTCAATGTGATACGGCCCGACCAGGAGAGGATGCGCCCTCTGACGGGGGAGACGCTGGCCGAGCGGGACAGGCTTCTGGCGGAGGGGGCTTTGAGCCGCCCTCGGTTCGATTACGCCCGCCAGTTCGCCGCGGCGGACGACGTGGTCTTTGCCGCGCCCTTTTGGGACTTGAGCTTTCCTGCCCTGTTGAAAGTCTACGTGGAGAACATAAGCGTGGAGGGCATCACCTTCCGCACCACGCCTGCGGGCCTGGAGGGCCTGTGCCAGGGCAAGCGGCTGATACTGCTCACCACCAGAGGCGGGTATTACGGCGGCACCCGTCTGGAGCAGGCCACCACCTATCTGGCGGCGCTGGGGGAGTTCTTCGGCTTCGAGCAGTTCATCTGCATCGGGGCGGAGGGCCTTGACACGGGCATCGACCCGGAGGGGCCGATCGCCGAGGCGGAGGAGAGGGCCAAGGCCCTGGCCGCGTCCATGTGAAGGAAGACGAATAAGAGACTATACCGCCCGGCGGGTCACCCGCCGGGCGGTATTATGGTGTTGGTGTCACTTTGTGTACTGCCAGACGTTGTAGACGCTGATGCAGATGATAACGGCCATCAGGCAGATGAAGAGCTTGTCCACCGCACGGCTGTCCATGCGCTTGTTCAGGGTCCGGCCCACGATGCCGCCGCCGATGCCCCCGGCGATCATCAGCGCCAGCTCCGGCCAGCGGAAGGCGGGGACGGCCCCGGACAGCACCGTGACAAGAAAGCTCGCAAGCTGGCTGAACAGGATGATATAGAGGCTGTTGGCCGCGGCCTTTTTCGTCTCCATGCTGAAAAAGTAAAACAGTACCACCAGATTGATGGGGCCGCCGCCGATGCCGAGGAAGCTGCTCATCAGCCCCAGAAACAGGCCGATCAGGGCGCTGAGGGCGGCGCTTTTCACATGCCGGGTGGGGATGCGGTCCTTTTTGACCGTGTAGAGCAGCGTGCCCAGGGTGATGAGGCCCAGACACACCGCCTGGACGGCGCTGACCGTCCCGGCGTTTCCAAACATGGCCCGGACGGCGGAGAACAGCCGGTTGCCTGCCAGCCCTCCGGTCACGGCCCCCAGGATGAGGGGCAGGCCCGTCCCGGCCTCCACCTGCCTCTCACCGGCCAGCAGGGACCGGCAGACGGAGTAGGCGCTCATGGACAGCACCGTGCAGCCGGAGAGGAACTGGATGGCGGCCACGGTCTCCAGGTGGAGCAGGTCCAGCACGGGCTTGATGATGACGCCCCCGCCTATGCCGCATATCGCCCCCACCACGCTGGCGAGAAAACTCACAGCGAGAAAAATGACCACGGCGTTCCCTCCCTTTCCTCTCAGACTTTGCCACTATCATACCCTGACAGGGGCGGAAAAGTCAATCCCTTCCGATGCGGATATGATAGAATTTGGAACGGCTTGACATTTGCTCCGGGGTACGGGATAATAATAAAGTATTGACCCCGTCGGCCAGTGTCCGGCGGGGATGAAAAAGGAGAGAAGGAAAGATGAAGCTGACCCGTTCCCAGACCGTTGCCTTTGGTGCGGGCGCGGTGGGCAAGGACATGGTGTACGCCCTGTCCGCGTCCTACGTGATGTACTTTTACCAGGACATCCTGGGCCTGTCCGCCACATTCGTGGGGCTGATATTGATGATCGCCCGGGTGTTCGACGCCCTGAACGACCCGTTCATGGGCATTCTGGTGGCCAAGACCAGGACCAGATGGGGCCGGTTCCGGCCCTGGCTCATCAGCGGCACGGTGCTCAACGCCCTTGTGCTGTACGCCCTGTTCGCCGCGCCCCAGGTGTCCGGCACGGGGCTGATGGTGTATTTCGCGGTGGTGTACATCCTCTGGGGCGTGACCTATACCATGATGGACATACCCTACTGGTCCATGATACCGGCCGTCACCCAGACGCCCAAGGACCGGGAGAATCTCTCCGTGGTGGGGCGCACCTGCGCGGGCATAGGCTCGGCGGTCATCCAGGTGGGCACGCTCCTGGCGGTGAACGCCCTGGGAGCGGGCAACGAGCGGACGGGCTTCGCCCGCATCGCCCTGATCGTGGGGGTGGTGTTTGTGCTGGCGGAGATATTCTGCTGCGCCAAGGTCCGGGAGCACGACGGAGAGCGGATGGAGACCTCCTCGGTGGGGGAGATGTTCAGGGCGCTGTTTCGCAACGACCAGGCGATGATAACCGTGCTGGCCATCCTGATGATAAACGGGGCCCTGTATCTGACCAGCAACCTGGTCATCTACTTCTTCAAATACGACTTCGGCGGCGCCGGGTGGATGGGCAGCTACACCCTGTTTACCACCGTGGGCGGGGCCTGCCAGATCGTGGGCATGATGGTGATATATCCGTTGCTGCACAGGAAGCTGGGTAATACCAGCCTGTTCAAGGTGGCCCTGACTATGGCGATGGCGGGCTATGGGCTTATTCTGGCGGTGTGCTTCCTGGGGCTGGGGTCCAACATCATCCTGCTGTGCCTGTGCGGGGCGCTGGTGTTTGCCGCCAACGGCATCCTCACGGTGCTGACCACGGTGTTTTTGTCCAGCTCTGTGGACTACGGCCAGCTGAAGACGGGCCGCCGGGAGGAGAGCGTCATCTTCTCCATGCAGACCTTCGTGGTGAAGGCCGCCTCCGGCGTGGCGGTGTTCATCACCGGCATCGGCCTGGACATGATAGGGCTGGTGGGGGACAGCTCCGAGACCGGGGCGGTGGTGGCCCAGAGTGCCGGGACCATCATGGGCCTGCGGCTGCTGATGACCATACTGCCCATCCTGGGGCTGACGGTGGCCTTTGTGTTCTTCGCCCGGAAGTTCACCCTCACCGACGAGCGGGTCCAGGAGATAGCGGATACCCTCCGGGCCGGAAAGACCGGCCAGCCGGACGCCTGACGGCGTACATACATAGACGATCATCCCCCGGACCGGCGGTCCGGGGGATGTCAGACTGTCAAAGGACGGATAAACGGGAGCGAAGGCCGGTCAGGCCGAGCCGCACGGCGGGCCGTGCGTGAAGTCAAAAGCCGCAGTACGTCAGGCTTTTGACTTCCTGCCGGGGGGATTCACTTCCCCCGAGCAGTTTATATCTGAGCTCGTCAAAAACTCGTTTTTTGACAAGCTCTCGGCGGTCCGGGGGATGCGCTATCGTTGTCAATGGGCCAAGAAAAAGGCGCACTGGGCGTCGTTGCAGGCGCGGGCCTCCGGGGTGCGGATGTTCAGATGGAACACGTGGCCGATATCCGGCCTGTCGGGGGCGCCGTAGAGCACATACCGGCCGGGCACGCCCCGGGCCCGAAGAGCGCGGCACAGCAGGGGGGCCTGATCTTTGAGAAAATCGTGGTGGGAGGTCATGACCAGAGAGGGGGGAAAGGCGGGGGTGATGTGGGCCAGGGTGTCCGCCATGGGCAGCTTTTCCCGGGCGTCGGGGCCGAAATAGGCGCGCATCACCGCCTGGTCCATGGGACCGGGGGAGCCGTTGAAATCGTAGTGGCCGCTGTGAAAGGCCGCGGCCCGGATATGTACCGGGGCCATGGGGAAGTCATACATCGCCCCGAAGGCGGGGTCGGTGAGCATGGCGCAGTACTGGGCGGCCAGCTGGGCCCCGGCGGAGTCGCCCACCGTGAACAGCCGGTCCATGTCCAGACCGTGCTCCCCAGCGTGGGCCGCCGTCCAGGCGAAGGCGGCGTTCATATCCTCCACCGCCGCCGGGAAGGGGTGCTCCGGGGCCAGGCGGTAGGAGAAATTCACCACGGCGAAGCCCCGACGGGCCAGGTCCATGCAGTAGTACTGATATCTGTCCTTGTCCCCGTAGACCCAGCCGCCCCCGTGGACGCTGACGATCACGGGCAGGGGAGCCTTCCCGTCTCTGGGAAGGTACAGGTCCAGCAGGTTCCACCGGCCGTGGGGGCCGTAGGGGATATCATCCAGCCGGACGACCTCCGGCGGGGTGGTAAGCCCCGCGTCCCGGACGTCGTCCGAGGCGGCGAATTGGGTGCGGATGTCCTTGTAGTCCATGGCGCCTCCTGTCAGTCTATCTTCAAAATGAGCTCCAGGACCCGGCGGGCGCAGACGGCCAGGTCCTCCCTGGTCAGCACTCCCAGGTCCATGGCGGCCCGGAGCCGCTCCGGGTAGCCGTTGGCCATCTTCAGGTCGTTCCCGGCCAGGACCTCCTTGTAATGCTCGCCTCTGGTCCACCAGTCGCTCATCACCAGGCCGTCATAGCCCCACTCCCCCCGGAGGATGTCGGTGAGCAGCTCCCGGCACTCGGAGGAGCGGCGGCCGTTGATGATGTTATAGGAGCTCATGACCGCCCAGGGGCGGCCCTCCCGGATCACGATCTCAAAGCAGCGCAGATATATCTCCCGCAGGGCCCGCTGGGACACCCGGGAGTCGCTGTTTTTCCGGTTGGTCTCCTTGTTGTTGCAGGCGAAGTGCTTCACGGTGGCGGCCACGTTCTCCGACTGGATGCCCCGGACCATCCGGGCGGCCAGGCGGCCCGCCAGCAGGGGGTCTTCGGACCAGTACTCGAAGTTCCGGCCGCACAGGGGGCTGCGGTGGATGTTGACGGCGGGAGCAAGCCACACGGAGATGTTGTTCTCCTTCACTTCCCCCGCGGCGGCGGCGCCCACCCGGCGGACGAGCTCCCCGTCCCAGGTGGCGGCCAGCAGCGTGGCGCAGGGCCAGGCGGTGGTGCACACGCCGCAGTCCGGGATGAGCCGCAGACCGGCGGGGCCGTCGGCGGTGGTGATGTCGGGCACCCCATACTCGGGCATATCGCCCATGCCGAAGGTGTTGGACACGGAGGTGTTGGGCTGGCCGCCCACCAGGTGGATGAGGTCGTCGTCGCTGAGCTGGGCCATGAAATCGGCAAGGCTCAGCCTGCCCTCCGCCACCTCTCCCAGGGGATGGACCCCGTCGGCGAAGGGCTTCATGAGCAGATGCCGGGGCTGGGCCCGGACGGCGGGGACCTGGGCCTCCTCGGTGCCGGGGTCCATCCGGGACAGGGCGTTGGCCTGGGGGTCCACCGGCTGGGCGGCGGGCAGGGGCTCATAGGTGCCGTCGGCCAGCAGCCGCTTTTCCAGGTGGGAGGGGGCCAGCTTTTCCCCAAGGCGGCGCACTGTCTCGTCCTCTGGCTGCCGATAGGCGTATTCCAAAAGCCGGGCGTCCCGGACGGAAGAGCCCAGATACAGGCGATAGTCGCCCTTTTCCAGCACGAAGCAGGCCTTGTCCACCTTCCCCAGGTCGTCAAAGCTGGCCATGTCGGTCACGGGGAAGGAGAGGTCCACCGTCTCGCTCTCGCCGGGGGCCAGCTCCCCGGTCTTCCGGAAGGCGGCCAGGACACGGGCGGGCTTTTGCAGTCTGCCCTGGGGGGCGCCGTAGTAGAGCTGGACCACCTCCCGGCCGGGCCGGGAGCCGGTGTTGGTGACCTGGGCCCGGACGCACACGGCGCCGTCCGCCGCTCCGGCGGACAGGGCCTTGATGGCAAAGGTGGTGTAGGACAGGCCGTAGCCGAAGGGGTAACAGACCTTTTCCGCCGCTCCGGGGATGGTCTCAAAGTACCGGTAGCCCACATAGATATCTTCGGTGTAGTCCACGTAGTGGGGGGACTGGTGGAACCCGGCGGTGGAGGGGTAATCGTCCAGGCTCCGGGCGAAGGTGTCCGGCAGTCTGCCGCAGGGGCTGGCCTTGCCGACGAGCAGCTCCGCCATGGCGTCGCCGCCCTCCATGCCCCCCTGATAGGCCAGCAGCGCCGCGCCCACGCGGCTGTCGTCGGCGAACCAGGCGGTGTCCACCACGCCGCCTACGTTCAGCACCAGCACCACCCGGGGGAAGGCGGCGCACACCTTTTCTATCATGGCCTCCTCGGCAGGGGAGCGGTAATAGTCTCCACAGGGGAAGATGCGCCCGGCGATCTTGGGCATGGTGAGCTCGTGGGGCCAGGGGTTGAACTCGGCGTCATATTCCACGTCGGACCGGTCCCAGCCCTCGCCGGAAAAGCGGCTGAGGACCACCACGGCGGTGTCCGCCGCGGCCCGGGCCGCGCTGACCAGCTCGTCCGGGAGCTCCGGCTCGGCCATCATCCCCGGCTGGTCCCCGGCGGCGTAGCGGGCGACCACATAGTCCCGGTAATAGTCGCACACCGGGGCGAACAGGGGCACGTTCTGGGCCGTCAGGCCGTTATAGAGGCTGTGCACGTAGGCCACGGTCACGTCGCCGCTGCCGCCGCCGCCCTTCACATAGTCGAAGCTACCCTTGCCGAACAGGGCCAGAGGCGCGTCGGGGGCCAGGGGCAGAAGGGCGTCGGTGTTTTTCAGCAGCACCATGCCCTCCCGGGCGGCCTGCCGGGACAGGGCGATATGGGCGGGGCTGGCGGTCACATAGCCCTCCTCCCCCAGGGGGAGGTTGGGCTGATACAGGGCGCGGGTCCACTTTTTCATGGTGTCCTCCTTCAAACGGTATGCCGGAATTTGGTTTCTGAGCCCATTATACAGCCCCGGCGGCGTAAAGCAAGACGGTATTTTTTGAAAGGGTGTCATTTTTCTGCCCCCCGGATGAAAATTTTCCTTGCAACACAATGGGGCGAAATTTATAATAGGAGGACAAGGCGGTGAGGCGATGTATCACGACAACAAGATAGCCCTGTTCATCTCCCATATTTACGGGCAGTACCAGCGGGAGCTGGCGGAGGGCGTCATATCCAAGGCGCTGGAGTATGGCTACAGGACCGAGGTCTATTGCAGCAACGACGGGGAGGAGCTGGGCCAATACGGCATGGCGGAGCAGCGCATTTTGCGCATCCCCGATTTCAGCGCCATAGACGGGGCCGTCTTTGCCTCCGGCACCTATCTGGACGAGGGCCTTCGCACCCAGATCGCCCAGACCCTCCGGGACCGGGGCTGCCCCACGGTGCAGGTGGAGGAGCTGGAGCCGGAGTTCCCCTGTGTGTCCATCGAAAACAGCGCCGTGTTCCGCACCCTCACGGAGCACCTCATAACGGTCCACGGGGCCCGGCGGGTGTGCTATCTGGGCTCCGCCCGGCGGGGGCGGCGCTTTTCCCAGATGCGCCTGGAGCACGTGGGGGCGGTGATGGCCGCCCACGGCCTGCCCTTCACGGAGGAGGACGTGTATGCCGTGGACGGGGAGGAGGACTTTGAGCGGGCCCTGGCCCACTTCACCGCCGGGGGCGGCAAGCCGGACGCGGTGGTGTGCTATAACGACGACGTGGCTGTCCGGTTCGCGGCGGCGGCCTTCCGGGCGGGATACCGGGTGCCGGAGGACTTCGCCGTCACCGGCTGCGACGGCACGGAGGAGGGCCGGAACATGGACCCGCCTCTGACAAGCGTTACCTTCCCGGTCCGCCGGACGGGGGAGGCGGCGGTGAGCGCGCTGATGGACCATCTCCGGGGCCGGGGACAGGACAAGGTCACCATCCAGGCCGAGCCCATCATCGCCGGGTCATGCGGCTGCGCCAGCCCCCGGAACGCCAGCGCGTTTCTGTATCCCCAGAAGCTGGCCAGGATGATAGACCGGATGGAGAGCTACATGATCATCTCCATGCAGATGGCGGCGGAGTTCTCCCAGATAACCGACCTGGACACGGCCATGGACTCCGCGGCCAAATATGTGCGGCGGATAAGGGACTGCAGCGAGTTTTATCTGTGCCTGTACCCCGGCTGGGACGACCCGTCGGAGGAGCTGCGGCGGCTGATAGAGGAGCCAGGCCGGGAGCCGGAGGAGAAGACCGACGTGCTGCTGAAGCTGGCCATGCGGGACGGGACGCGGCTGCCGGAGTGCAGCTTCCAGCGCAGCCGTCTCCTGCCGGACTTTGCCGAGCGGGGGTCCGACGCGGCCTATATGGTCTCGCCGCTGTTTTTCGGCACCCGCCTTTTCGGCTACACCATGCTGGCCTTCCGGGACAACCGGCTGGACTACCGGTTCCACTACCTGCACTGGCTGACCAACCTGACCCAGCTTTTGCAGAACATCTTTGAGCACAAGCGCCTGCACGCTCTGAGCAGCCGCCTGGAGAGCATGTACACCAAGGACGTGCTGACGGGGCTTTATAACCGCTTCGGCTTCATCAACCGGCGGGAGACCCTGCTGTCGTCGGTGGAGGGGCGGTATGTGGCGGCGCTGATGTTCGACGTGGATCACCTGAAGGCCATCAACGACCGGTTCGGCCACAGCGCGGGGGATTTCGCCCTGCTCACCGTCAGCCAGGCCCTCCGGCGGGCCTCCCGGGAGGAGGACCTGTGCGCCCGGTTCGAGGGGGACGAGTTTTATGTGCTGGCCAAGGTGGACACCCCCCGTCAGGCCCGGGAGATGCTCCGGCAGGTGGGGAGCTATCTGGACAACTTCAACAAGCTCAGCGCCAAGCCCTACGCCGTCTCTGCCAGCGGGGGTTGCGCCTGGGAGGAGGCGGAGGGCATGACCGGGGAGGACGCCGCCCGGCTGCTCATCCAGGCGGAGGAGGATATGCGCCGGGCCAAGCAGGAGCGGCCCGCCACCTTCCTGCGATAAAGAAATAAATGCGCCGCGCCCGGTCCACCATGGGACCGGGCGCGGCCCGTTCACGCTTCCTCTACGGCGCCGGAGCGCATGTTCCGGCGGTATTCGCTGGGGGAGACCCCGCTGAAGATGCGAAAGACCTTCATGAAGTTTTTCTCGTTCACGTACCCCACCCGGTGGCTGATGTCGATGACCTTCATGTCCGTGTCCGCCAGAAGCCGCTGGGCCTCCCGGACGCGCATCTGCTTGAGGTAGTTGACGAAGCTGGTGCCGGTCTGGAGCTTGAACAGGTGGGAAAACAGGGAGTAGTTCATAGAGATGTAGTTGCTGACCACGGCCATGTTCAGGTCCCGGGCGTAGTTGTCCTCCATGTACCGGATGGCCTGGGCGATGCGGGCCTGGTTGCGGTTGAGCTCCTGCTGGGCCCCCAGGTGCTCCTGGAGGGCCAGCACCCATGCCATGAAAAACCGCTCATAGGCGTTTAAGTCCGAGAAGTCCAGAATGTCGCCGCACCGCTCGGCGGCGCGCATATCGTCCCCGCTCAGACTGCCGCCGTACAGCCGGGGCACCTCCTGCAAAAAGGCCCGCAGCTCGCCGAAAAGGTCCTCCGGCGCCAGAAGCAGCTCCCGGGCGGCCTGGAACAGCTCCGACCACTGGGCGGCCAGCTCCTCCCGCTTTTTCGTGCCCAGCAGCTGTAGGCGCTGGCTCCGGGCCTGGCTCGTCAGGAGCCGGGCGTTCTCCGGCGCTGTCCGCCCGTGGGAGACGGGGGGGTGTTCAATGTGTTTAGCCAGGCAGAAGGCCAGGGCTCTTGCGGCCCGGGCCTCGCTGTGGGCCTGGGCAAGCTCCTCCGGCCGGTGGTGTACGGCGCTTATCCCCGCCGCCCCGTCCGGCAGCTCGCTGCGCAGAAAGGGCTTGAGGTCCCGCTCCGTCAAAATGCACACCGCCCCGGAGGGGGACTGGCGGTACAGCAGGGGCTTGCCGCCCTGGCGGATGTGGACGCTGGCGGGAAAGACGCACACAACGTAGCCCGACGTCTCCACGTAGGGACCGTATATCCGTTTGAGCAGGGCGGCCTCCTCCGGGGTGAGGCTCTGGTCCATGAGAAGGGAGAAGACCATCCTTGTGGTGAGCATGCCTATCAGCCGCCGCCGCTGGCGGGCGGTCTCCAGCTTTTCCTCCAGGGAGCGGAGCACGGCGGCCATCCGCTCGGGCTCCACGGGCTTGAGCAGGTATTCCTCCGCCCCGGAGCGCATCATCTCTATCACGTGGCGCAAATCGTCCTGGTCGGTGACCACCACGGTCAGGGGCGGGCGGGGCAGCTCCCGGCTCTGGCGGACCAGCTCCACCCCGTCCAGCCCGGGCAGGGCGATGGCGGTGAAGAGCACGTCCACGGTGTACTCCCGCAGGATGGACAGGGCTTCCTGGCCCCCGGCGCACTCCATGACCACCTCCGCCGAAACGCCGCTGTCCCGGATGAGGGCTTTCAGATACTGCCGGGCGGACCGCTCCGCGTCGGCGATGAGGATGGTCTTCATGGGCGCGCCTCTTTTCCCTGGTTTTATAGGGGTATTGGATAGTTTGGCATTATATCATAAGAGCGCCGCTGTGCGCAACGCAAAAATTTTGAACCTTTTCCTTTTGCGCGGCAAATATGGGCCGGAGGGCAAAAAAAGGGGCCTGGCGGATGCCAGGCCCCGTGGGTCTTGATAGCGCTTGGAAAGGAGTTACTCCTTGACCGCACCGGCGGTGACGCTGGAGATGATGTACTTGGAGAAGCACGCGAACACCAGCAGGATGGGGATGACCGAGATGGCGACCGCCAGGTAAATGGCGCCCTGGTTCCGCTGGATATCCGTGGAGGAGCGGAGGGTGGCCATCATGACCGGGAGGGTCATCTTCTCGTTCTTGGTGATGAGGATCATGGGCAGCAGGTAGTTGTTCCAGTTGCCGATGAAGCCCATGATGCCCATGGTGGCCACAGCGGGCTTGGAGATGGGCAGCACGATGCGGTTGAAGATGTAGAACTCGCTGGCGCCCTCCATACGGGCCGCCTCGATCAGGGCGGGGGGCATGCTGGAGATGATGTACTGCCGCAGGAAGAACACGGTGCCCGCCGAGGCGATGGACGGTACGATGAGGGGTATATAGGAGTTGATGAGGTGCAGCTTGGAGCACAGGTTGTAGAAGCCGATGAGGCTCAGCTGGCCGGGGATCATCATGAAGATCAGGATCATGAAGAAAATGAAGTTGTTGCCCTTGAACTTATAGAAGCCCAGGCCGTAAGCCGTCAGCGCGGAGAAATAGGCGCTCAGCAGGGTGGCGGGGACCGCTACGATGATGCTGTTCAGGATGCCCCGGAAGGGGTTGAAGAACTTGAACACCTGGTCCATGTTCTCCTTCAGGCTGGTGCCAGGGATCAGGGTGAAGCCGCGGGTGATCTCCACGCCGCTGCGGGTGGCGTTGACCATCATCAGCAGGAACGGGAACAGACAGGCTGCCGCCAGCAGCACCAGAAAGGCGTACAGAAGGCCTTTTTTGATCTTGTATCCTACCATGTTCAGCGCTCCTTATTGAAGAATTTGTACTGCACGATCGACACGCTCAGGATGATGAGGAACAGCATGTAGGCCACGGCGGAGGCATAGCCCGTCTGGGTGGAGCCCGTGGTGAAGCCGAAGCGATACAGATACATCATCACCGTCTGCACGTCCCTGTAGGCCGCGCCGGACTGGCTGACCATCAGGAAGGGCAGGTCGAACATCTGCAGGCCGCCGATGAGGGAGGTGATGGCCACATACATCATGATGGGCCGGATCAGGGGCAGGGTTATCTTGCCGAAGGTGGTCCAGCGGTTGGCCCCGTCGATGGCGGCGGCCTCGAAGTACTCCCGGTTGATGCCCTGGACCGAGGCCATGAGCATGAGGAAGGAGTTGCCGAACCACATCCAGCTCTGGATCACGGCCAGAGTGTAGGGGGCCGTGCTGCCTGAGCCTATCCAGTCTATGGGGTTATATGTAGCGCCGAACAGCTTGTAGATGGAGTTGATGAGGATGTTGAAGGTGCCGTAGCGCCAGTCCAGCAGGGTGTTGAACAAAAAGGCGATGGACGTGGCGGCGATCAGGTTGGGCAGGTAGTAGAGGATACGGAAAACCGGCAGGCCCCGCATCTTGTACTTCACGTCGCTGAAGATGATGACCAGCAGGAAGGCCAGACCCAGCTGGAGCACGATGTTCACGCCCCAGATGCGCAGGGTGTTGCCCAGCGCCCGCCAGAAGAACTTGTCGGTGATGACGCGCTTGTAGTTGTCGAACCAGATCCAGTTGCCTTTACCGAGGATTTTCAGGTCGGTAAAGCTCAGGTAAAGGGTGCGCAGGACGGGGTAGACGCTGAAGATCGCAAACACGATCACAAAGGGAGCCACGAAAGCATAGCCCCAGCGGTTATAGGCTGTGAGCTTGCTCGACTTTTGCAGTTTCATTTGACATCTTCTCCTTCACTGACCCGGGTATTTTATGGGATGTGACCCGCCGCGGCGGGCCACATCCTCGGGAAAACGGTTCCAGATACGGACCGGCGCTCAGCGCTCGATCTCGATCTCGGGATAAGTATAGGCGACGGTGTCGTAGAACTCCTCGATAGCCTCTTCCTTGGTGGACACGCCGGTCTTCACAGCACTGATGGCAGCGCCCCAGGCATCGCCGATGATCTTGTCATAGGGAGTGACCTTGGAGTAGTCGATGCCCTCGGCCTGCTCCTGCCAGAAGGCATACAGCTTCTGTCCGCCGTAGACGGGGTTCTCGTCGTCCTTGTGGGCTTCCAGAACGGTCTTCAGGGAGACGGTGTCGCCCTCGGAGAAGGTGATCCACCAGTCGGCGACGTCCTCGTTCAGGGTGCAGAACTTCACGAAGTCCCAAGCCAGGTCCTTCTTCTCGCTCAGCTCGGAGATGCCGATGAAGGTGCCGCCGCTCATGCCGTACTCAGGACCGGCGCACACGCCCCACAGACCGGAGGTCTCGCCCACGTTGTCCCGGAGGGTCAGCACGCCCCAGGAGGGCAGACCGAACGCGAACACCTCAGCCTGCTGCAGGCCCTCGGTGGCCTCGGCGAACTCATCTTCGCTGGCCCACACGTTGACGGAGTCGTCAGCGTAGTTCTGGATGTCGGCGGTCAGGATGGGCACAGGGCCGCTCATGGCCTGATACCAGGGGGTGGACCACTGGTTGGCATAGGCGGTCAGGTCGCCCTGATACAGGGCCACCACCAGGTCCATGTAGTCCAGACGGGCCTGGGCCAGGTTCAGCTTGCCGTCCACGACCCAGGGCTCCAGGCCGGAGAAGAAGTTGATCTCAGAGTCGGAGGAGAAGATGCGGTAACCGGCGTCCTTCAGGGTCTGGGCGGTCTCCAGGATGGTGGGATAGTCGGCGAAGTACTTGCCGACCTCTTCGGGATCGGAGGTGCCGAAGACCTTCTCAGCGATGTCGCGGCGGTAATAGATGCCGGCCGGGGTGATCTGATAGGAGATAGCGCGCTGCACGCCGCTGTCGTCCTTGCCCACTTCCCAGACGTAGTCAACGATCTGTCCGGCATAGTCCTGCGCGCCCAGGGCGTCCAGGTCGGCAAAGGCGCCGTAGCTGAACATATCGCCCAGCATCTGGGGCTCGCCCACGATGATGTCGGGCTCGGTCTCGCCGCCCACCAGAGCGGTCTGGACCTTGGTGGGATAGTCCTCGGGAGCGATGACGACCACTTCCATCTCGGTGCCGGTGGTGGCCTGATAGCGCTTGCCGAAGTCGACCAGGTCCTCAGCCAGCGTCCAGACGACCAGCTTGTCGCCGTTGGGCTCGGCAATGGACTCCAGGTCGGCGATGGCGGGATCCTCAGGGTCCAGGTCGTCGGCCAGAGCGAAGACGCCCAGGCTCAGGACCATGACCAGAGCCAGCGCCAGGGACAAAAGCTTCTTCACGGTTTTCATCTTGTGTTTTCCTCCTTGATAATGTTTGTGCTGTTTTCAGTAAATTAACAGGCAAACATATTATAGTGCCGGTCGCTTTTTGTGAAAATGCGCCATATTTTAGAAAGGTGTCGATATTTTATTCCGAAAGGGGACGGGCGATAAAAAAACGGCCCCGCCGCCCGGAAAAGGGCGGCGGGGGAGGAAAATGCTGTATGTACTGCCGGAAATTACCGGCGGGTAAGGGTGAGCTCCAGGCTGGCGATGTCCCCGGCCCGGAGAGCGCGGGCCATGTCCCCCCGGAGGGCGTCTCCCTCCAGGGCGGCCTCGGCCCCGTCCCGGCCCCGGACAAGGATGTGCGCCACCCGGTAATTCCCGGGGGTGTAGTCGGCCCTGTCCGCCAGGCGGTATGTCACGTCCGTGCGGCCCAGGAACCGGGCGGTGACGGCCATGCCGCCGCCGATGAGCCAGGCGGGGATGGCGGGGGCCAGGCGGCAGACGAGCTGGCCGTGCTCCAGGGCGAAGGGCCGCTCGCCGAACATCATCCGCCGCCAGATGCTGAGCATCTCAGCGGTGGAGCCGCTGAGCCGGGCCACGAAGCCACGGCCGTGGAGGCTCTCGTTGGGGTTGACGGAGCTGGCGATGAAGGAGGAGTTCTCCAGGGTGCTGCGGCCGTAGACCTCCGGGTCCAGGAAGGGGACGGCGGCGGCCCGGAAGTCCCGGAAGAAGCTGTCGTACATCCCGCAGCGCAGCAGCTCCAGGAGATATTTGTACTCCATGTGCAGCCAGATGGAGCCGTTTTCCAGCCAGCCGGGGGTGAAGGCCCTGGCCCGGCCCAGCTCATAGCTCTCCGCCTGCAGGGAGGCGTTCACCCGGTACATGGAGAGCTTTTCGTCATATAGCTGGCTGGCCCGCACCGCCTCATACAGGGCCTGCTTCTCCCCGGCGGGCAGGTCCAGCTTCAGATACCGGACAGGCCCCTCCAGAAAGGCGGGCAGGGGGTGGACCGAGAAGTGACGGGGGTGGATGCCCTGCCGGTCCTCGGTAAAGTCGGTCACGTCGTAGGCAAAGTAGGTGGGGCAGAGACGGCCGTCGGCGGCGCCTATGGCCTGGGCCTTGGCCACGCCCCGCCGGACAAAGGCGTCCAGGGCGTTCAGCTGCCGGACCAGGTCTTCGCTTTGCCGCACGGTCCGCCGCCCGGACAGCCCGGCGTATACGCGGGCGCGGTAGCGCTCCTTGGCGTCGTTCAGCTCATTCC